>NZ_DAOQZV010000190.1:0-6278 GCF_035343835.1 Nostocoides sp.
ACAACGAGCAGACCGACGATGATCACGAAGACGATGTCGCGGCCCTTCCACTCCATGAAGGTGAAGGCGTAGGCCGCGAAGGCCGCGATCAGGATCGGGATGATCGTCGCGGGGACGGTCACCACGAGGCTGTTGATGAAGGCCTTGCCCATGTTGACGCCGGAGGCGTTGTCGCCGAGCACCTGGGAGTAGTTGTTCAGGGTCCACTGGGTGGCATCCAGCGGGCTCTTGAACACCGTCCACCAGCCCGAGCTGAACTGGGCATCGCGGGTGCGGAAGGAGCTGATCAGCAGGCCGAGGGTCGGGATCGTCCACAGCAGGCACAAGAAGACCATGAAGGCCTTGACCAGCGGGCTGGCGCTGCCGGCGCCCGTCCCTGGCTTGCTCTGCTTGATGACTTGATCCGGCACACCGGTTCCGGGTTGCACGGTGGTGGTCATCGGGCGGCCTCCTCACGACGGAACTGACGGACCTGGTAGACCAGGACGGGGACGATGGCGATCATCAAGAGCACGACGATGGTCGCGGCGTACCCGTTGTTGCCCGAGGTGAACATCTCGTAGTAGAAGCGCCGGCCGACGACGTCGGTGTTGAATGCCCCATTGGTCGTGACATAGACGACGTCGAAGACCTTCATCACGCCGATGAGAACGGTGATGAAGACGGTGATGACCGTGCCCCAGATCTGCGGGACGACGATGGAGAAGAAGATCTTCCGCTCGCCGGCGCCATCGATCCGGCCGGCCTCGATGGTGTCCTCGGGGACCGACTTGATGGCGGCCGAGAGCAGAACCATGGCGTAGCCGACCTGGGTCCAGGTCAAGATGATCATCAGCAGGATGCTGTTGAAGTGCAGCGTGTCCAGTTGATACCAGGAGACCGGGTCCTTGCCGAAGAGCTGCATGATCCCGTTGAGCAGACCGGTCTGCGACTCGCCCACCGGCTGGTAGTCGTAGATCGCGCGCCAGATCGTCGCCGCGCCGACCATGGAGATCGCCATCGGCAAGAAGATGATCGTCTTGCTCAACTTCTCGCCCCGCGGCCGGAGCCGGTCGGCGAGCACGGCGACCCCGAGGCCGAGGACGACGACCGCGGCCGGGACGATGATGATCCACAGCAGGTTGTTGAGCAGAACCTGGAGGAATTCGCTCTCGGTCAGCAGATCGGTGTAGTTCTTGAACCCGACGTATCCGGTGGAGTCGGCATTGGCGAAGCTGTACTGGATGGTGACCAGCGCGGGGTAGATCAGATAGACCGCGATGGCGAGGATTGCCGGGCCGGCGAAGGCCCAGGGCTTGACCCGGTCCTCCCACTTGCCCTTCAGCGACTCGGACAGCTTGTTGAGGATCCAGAAGAGGAGCATCGCGCCACCGATACCGCCGACGATCGCGATCAATGCGTTGAGAATCTTGAGTGCCAAACCCTTGTCCTTTCTGTGAACGGGGCCGGTTACTGCCGAGAGCCCGGGCGCGCAACCACCGTCAGCGATGGCGCACCCGGGCGCTCGTCAGCGATCAGGACGTGGGCCAGCTCTTGTCGATGTTGTCGAGCATCTGGGTCTCGTCGATCTGACCGGTGATCCACTTGATCGGCTCGGTCCAGAAGGTGCCGGCGCCGACCTTGGCGGGCATCAGGTCGGACCCGTCGAAGCGGGCGGCCGAGGACTTGTAGAGGACTTCGGAGGCGATCGCCTGGAGGGTCTTGCTCGGGTAGAGGTTGACGTCGAAGGTCTTGTGCGGGCTGAAGTAGCCGGCCTTGCCCACCTCGATGCCGTTGTCCTTGCTGGCGATGAAGTTGCGCAGCTTGATGGTGTTGGCGTCGCCGTTGAAGGCCGCCGCCAGGTCGCCACCGACGAGGACCGGGTTGTTGCCGGCCTCCTTGGGCGGGAAGGCCGCGACGCCGACGGTCGTGTCGAGCTTGGCCAGGACGTTGTCCGGGAAGCCGCCCTTGCCGGCGATGAAGGTGGCCTGCTTGAACAGGTAGCAGCCGGGGGGCTGCTTGAACAGCGCGTTGCCGCCGGTCTGGAAGTTGGTCGAGGCGATGGCCTTGGTGCCGCCGAGGACATTGCCCTCGGTGAAGGCGATGGTGTGGAAGTAGTCGAAGGCCGCCTTGACCTCGGGGCTGTTGAACTTCAGCTCACCCTTGACCCACTTGTCGTAGCCCTCGGGACCGGCGGTGCGCAGGACGAGGTCCTCGATCCAGTCGGTGATCGGCCAGCCGGTCGCGGCTCCGGACTCGGCGGCGATGCACCAGGGGGTGTCGCCCTTGCCCTTGAGTTCGTCGGTGACCTTGAGCAACTCGTCCATGGTCGTCGGGAAGGTCAGGCCGGTCGCCTTCCAGGCGGCCTGGTCGTACCACAGGAGAGACTTGACCGAGACGGCGGACGGCAGGCCGTAGACCTTGCCGTCGCAGGTGCCCGAGGCGGAGAAGCCGGGGACGAGAGTCTCGTTGTCGGTGGCGACAGTGGCGTCGTCGTACGCAAGGATCTTGCCCTGCTTGGCGATATCGCACATCAGGCCGGGCTGGGGGAAGAGACCCACGTCGGGCGGGCTGCCACCGGCGATCCGGGTGCGGATCTCGGTGTCCCAGGACCCGGCCTTGGTGTACTTCACCTTGAAGCCGTTCTTCGCCGCGAACGCGTCGAGGTCCTTGTGGAAGGCGGACTCTTGCTCGTTGCCGAAGCCGTACATGACCTCGACCTCGGCCTTGCCGGCGCCGGTGGCGGTGCCGCTGGTGTTGGAAGTGCCGCCGCCGCCGCCGAGGCAACCGGTGGTCGTTGCGACCGCACCGATGGCGACCGCAGCAGTGAGGTAGCGCCTTGCGCCCATAAATGTCTCTCCTTGGATGGTTCTCGCGAGAACGCACCGTCAAGGCAGGAGCAGCGGCGCATTCCCGAGTCGAGGCCTGGGGTTAGGGCACTCAACCGACCGAACGATGCTCTGTTGTTGGACTGTCGTCAAGCATCAGGTCGGGCGTTGCCGAGATTTCAACCCGGCCGTGTCCAGATTGTTATGGAAACGCTTACACGCATTTCGACAGGCGGACGGCGGCCACTGCCGGCGGGGTCTCAGCGCGCCTGCACCGAGCGTATCCACGCTTCGACATCGGCACTGGACCGGGGCATTCCGGCGGAGAGGTTCTCGCATCCGTCGGCGGTGATGACGATGTCGTCCTCGATCCGTATGCCGATCCCCCGGAAGCGCTCCGGTGCCAGTTCGTCGTCGGCCTTGAAATAGAGCCCCGGCTCCACCGTCAAAACCATGCCGGGGAGCAGCTCGGCATCCATGTACTCCTCGCGGGTGGCCAGCGCGCAGTCATGGACGTCCAGGCCGAGGTGATGCGAGGTGCCGTGCACCATCCACCGCCGGTGGTATTGCCCGTGCTCCTTGTCCAAGGTGGCCTCGACGTCGATGCCGTCCGGCAGTAGCCCCCAGGCGTGGATGTGCTCGGCGATCACCCGGATCGCGGCCGCGTGGATGTCGCTGAAGGTGTTGCCCGGGCGGGCAGCGGCGATGCCCGCCTGTTGCGCGGCATAGACCGCGTCGTAGACCTCGCGTTGGGCGTCGGTGAAGGTGCCCGCTACCGGCAGGGTTCGGGTGATGTCGGCCGTGTAGAGCGCGTCGACCTCGACGCCGGCATCGACCAGGATCAACTCGTCCCCGGCGATATCGCCGGTGTTCTTGATCCAGTGCAGGGTGTTGGCATGATCGCCGGCGGCGCAGATCGAGTCGTAGCCGACGCCATTGCCCTGATGCCGCGCGTGCAGGCCGAAGATCCCCTCGACCCAGCGCTCGCCGCGGCCCCTGGCCGCGAGCTGCGGCAACTCGGCGATGATCGCCTCGAAACCCACTTGCGTGGCGTCCACCGCGGCCCGCATCTGCGCGATCTCGTAGTCGTCCTTGACCATCCGTGCGTGCGAGATCGTATGCGCGAGTTCATCGTCGGCCTCTTCCAGGGCCTCCTGGGCGCGGCCTTCCGAGACCCGGCGCTCGTCCAGTTGGGCGGTCAATTCCCTCTCCGCGTCGCGGATGACGCGCACCACCATCGTGGCCGCGTCCTTGGTCGCCGCGTCCAGGAAGTCGTCGAAGTGGCGACCCGCGAGGCCGAGCTCGGCCTCGATGTCGGCGATGCTCGGCCGGGCCCCGACCCAGAACTCGCCATAGCGGGCGTCGCCGAAGAACTCGTCGCTGTCGCGCCCGGCCAGGGGCCGGAAGAACAGGATCGCGTCGTGACCGTCGTCGGTGGGCTCCAGGACGAGCACCGCGTCGGGCTCGCGGTCGGCGCCCAGACCGGTCAGATAGGCAAAGGCGGTGTGCGGGCGGAAGACGTAGTCGGTGTCATTGCTGCGGACCTTCAGGCCGCCGGCCGGTATGACGAGCCGCTCACCCGGGTAGCGCGCAGACAGCGCGGCGCGGCGGGCAGCGGCATACGGCGCAGCGGGGGAGAGTTCGGGTCGGGCGCCGGCGGGCGCGGCCCAACCGGTCGCGACGAACGCACGGAACTCATCGGTGACGGCCCGGGCGCGGTTGTCCGCTTGCTTCTGCTGCTCGCTCACCCGCCCCACGCTACGCGAGAGCAGGTGCGGCAATGGGGGGGGTCAGCCGGTCCAGTTCTTGTCGGGCTGAGGAACCGGCCGGCCGGGCTGCTCGCCGCCCCTGGCTTGGAGGTAGCTGTTCTTGGGGACCATCACCTTGCGGCGGAAGGTGCACACGACCTTGCCGTCCTGGTTGTAGCCGATCGTCTCGACGTACACCACACCGCGGTCGTCCTTGGACGTCGACTCCCACTTGTCCAGGACCTTGGTCTCACCGTAGAGCGTGTCCCCGTGGAAGGTCGGGGCCACGTGCCGCAGCGACTCGATCTCCAGGTTGGCGATCGCCTTGCCGCTGATGTCCGGCACCGACATCCCGAGCAGGATCGAGTAGACGTAGTTGCCGACGACGACGTTCTTGCCGAACTGGGTCGTCTCCTCGGCGTAGTGGACGTCCAGGTGCAGCGGGTGGTGGTTCATCGTCAGCAGGCAGAACAGATGGTCGTCGTACTCGGTGACCGTCTTGCCGGGCCAGTGCTTGTAGGTCGCCCCGACCTCGAACTCCTCGTAGCTGCGCCCGAACTGCATGCCTGTCCACTCCTTCGTGCCGGATGAGGCTTCCATCCTTTACCGCCGCCGATGGCGTCGGTAGCCGCGCGGCGGGTGTGGTCGCTCACACGATGCGCGGTGTCTCGGCGCGCATGGTCTGGCCGGTGGCTGTCAGTACTTGGTGACGGTGGTCCGCGCGCCGTCGGGGGCGGTCCATTCGACCTTGGCGAAGGCCGCGCCGGCTGTGGTGCTGGACGCTGTGTAATCACTCCACAGCACCGCCCAGTCCGAGCCGGGGATCTGGACAATCTGCGGCTGCGTGAAGCCGTCGGTGGACCGATTCGGTGTGAGCGCCGGCGCGGTCGAGCCGCTGGGGACGAGCATCCCGAAGAAGCCGTCCATCGGGGAGTCCGTGTCCGCGCCTCGGCCGATCGAGAGCACCGGGTGCTCGGCGGTGGAGAGCCACCTCGATGCGTCGCCCCCCGACCCGGAGAAGGTGCCCACGGTGTCGGCGGCGTCCGAGACATACAGGGTGCGGTGGTCCCGGTCGGTCAAGGTGACCGAGGGGACGATCGCGCCGCTCTTGTCGTGCACGACGGCGTCGTGACTCATCCAGAGGATGTCGACAATCGAGTCGATGTCCTTGGGATTCTGGAAGGCGACCGCGAAGGCCTGCCATGGGCTGCCGACCATAGGCGCGCGGTCCGAGATCGACGCGTGATCGCCGTCCGCGGCATACGGCTGGACGACGGTGAACCGTGCCGCGGCTGCCGGCAGCACACCGACAATCGCCTGTATGCCGCCGCCCGTCCCCCAGGTGACCGCATCCGTGGACAGGCCCACGGTGGAGGAGCCGCCGATAGCTGTGAGAGCGTCGTTGTCACCGACCGTCGAGAAGGTCAGGTCTTGTCCGCCGGGGGCCGGGGTGCGCTGCCAGGTGACGGCGAAGTGATTAAGGCCAGGGATCTCGCTGGGGCCGGTCCCCGTGCCGAAAGAGGCATTGAGCGGCTCCATGATCGCGGTCACCTCGGGCGCCAGTGGCGCAGCGGTCGTTGCCGTGGTCCCCATCGGCGGTGCCGGGGTTGCGTTGCGAGAGAAGGCATCCTGCGCGACGAATCCGCCGACGGCGAGCGCCAGAACGACTGCGGTCGCGCCGCTCGCGACGGCGAACCGGCGCCGGCGCAGGGCGCGCCCGCCG
>NZ_DAOQZV010000191.1:0-6253 GCF_035343835.1 Nostocoides sp.
CATCGTGCAACGCCAGGACCGCTTCTACGTCGTCGCCTACGACGGCCTCGACCCGCTGACCGGCAAGGAGCGACGCCGCTGGCACCCAGCCGGCCGGGACCGCCACGAGGCCGTCCGCCACCCTGGCCACCGCCCCTTTGCCCGCGGCCCCCGCCACGCGCGTCATTGCCGCCATTTCGGGCGGGCGGGGGCGTCATGACCGCCCCGCTTCGGCGAGGTCGTCGAGAGTCTCGACGGCGGGCAGATAGGGAGCCAGCGCGGGCAACTCGCCCAGGTCACGCAGGCCGAGCCGCTCCAGGAAGTAGCCCGTCGTCCCGTAGAGCACGGCGCCGGTCTCGGACTCGGCGCCGGTCTCCTCGATCAGGCCACGCGAGAGCAGGGTGCGCACAACGCCGTCGACGTTGACACCGCGCACAGCGCTGACCCGGCCGCGGGAGATCGGCTGTCGGTAGGCGATGATCGCGAGCGTCTCGAGGGAGGCATGGCTGAGCTTGGCCTGGGCGCCGTCGAGGACGAAGCGTTCGACGGCGGCGGCGTACTCGGGCCGGCTGTAGATGCGCCAGCCTCCGCCGACCTCGCGCAGCATGAAACCGCGACCGTCGTAGTCGTCGACGAGCGCCCGTAGCGCGTCAGTGACCTCCGGGAGCGGGATCTCCAGGGCGGTCGCGAGGGCGATATCGCTGACGGGCTCATCGACGACCATGAGGATCGCTTCGATGGCCCCGGGCACCCCGCCGGGCATGGCCGCAACGTCCAGGACGTCAGGTTCGACCTCGGGGGGCGGGCCGACGGCTGGCGCCGGCTCGGTGGTCTGCGTCATGCGTGCTCCTTGATCGGTCCGGCATCGGCCGGCGGCGCCAGGTCGGATTCGTCGAATTCGTCGCTCACGGTGATCTCGCCGTCGTCGGCGCCCGTCCAGCGCACGGTCAGCTCCCCCAGCGCTTCGACCTGCTCGAAGGACACCGACGCCTCCCGGTAGAGCTCCAGCAGCGCCAGGAACCGGGCGACGATGACCAGCGTCGAGTCGGCGTCGGCAATCAGGGTGCGGAAGGTCGCGACCTGATGACGGCGCAGGCGCTCGCCGAGGATCGCCGCCTGTTCCTGGACGCTGACGGCCGGCGCGTGCAGGTGATCCAGGCCGACGCTGAGAACGGCCTTGGGGGTCATCGCCCGGGCGGCGATCTTGGCAAGTTGTTCGGGCGAGACGCCGATGATCAACTCGGGGAGCAGGGCCGCGAAGCGCGGCTCCAGACCTCCCCGGCGGGCGACGCTCGCCCGGTTGACGGCCAGTCGCTCCGCGAACTCGCCCGCCACGTCCTTGAAGGCGCGATACTGCAGCAGCCGGGCGAAGAGCAGGTCACGCGCCTCGATCAGGGCGATGTCGTCCTCGTCCTCGGGGCGCACCTGGGGCAGCAGGCGGGCAGCCTTGAGGTCGAGCAAAGTAGCCGCGACGAGCAGGAACTCGCTGGCTTGCGACAGATCCCAGTCGTTGCTCTCGCGGCGCTCGCGCAGGTGCGCGATGAACTCATCGGTCACCTGGGCGAGCGCGATCTCGGTGATATCGAGTTTGTGCTTGGCGATCAGGCCGAGCAAAAGGTCGAAGGGTCCTTCGAAGACGTCGAGGTGCACCTCGAACGCGGTGCCGGATGCCCGGCGGGTGAGCACCCCGCCGGGGACCTCGCCCTCACTGAGCAGCAGGTCGCTGGTCATCGCGCGGCGTCCCGGCGCCGGGTCACGGGGCGCTGCCGCGGGCGATCAACTCGCGCGCGAGCTGCCGGTAGGCCGCGGCACCGGGGTGGGTGGCGGCATACGTCGTGATGGGTTCGGCGGCGAGCGTTGCGTCCGGGAACTTCACGGTGCGCGCGATGACCGTATGCAGCACTTGGTCGCCGAAGTGCGCCACCACGCTCTCGACGACCTCGCGGCTGTGCAGGGTGCGGCCGTCATACATCGTCGCGACGATGCCGTCGATGCGCAGGCCGGGGTTGAGCCGGTCGATGATCTTCTCGATCGTCTCGACGAGCAGGGCGACGCCGCGCATGGCGAAGTACTCGGTCTCCAGCGGGATGAGCACGCCATGGCTGGCGGTGAGGGCGTTGACGGTCAGCAGACCGAGGGAGGGCTGGCAGTCGATGAGGATGAGGTCGTAGTCGTCCATGACCGGGCGCAGCACCCGGGCGAGCACCTGCTCGCGGGCGACCTCACCGACGAGCTGGACCTCGGCGGCGGACAGGTCGATATTGGCCGGGACGATGTCGAGGCCGGGCACGCGGGTGGGCCGGATGATCTCGCGGATGTCATGGCCGCGCTCGATGAGCAGGTTGTAGATCGTGACGTCGAGATCATTGCTGTTGACGCCCAGGCCGACCGAGAGCGCCCCTTGGGGGTCGAAGTCGAGCAGCAGCACCTTTCGCCCGCACTCGGCGAGCGCCGCGCCGAGGTTGATGGTGGTCGTCGTCTTGCCGACGCCACCCTTCTGGTTGCACAGGGAGATGACGCGGGCCGGGCCGTGACCGGCGAGCGGGGCCGGGTCGGGGAAGACGGGCAGCGGGCGGCCCGTAGGCCCGGTCGTGCCGACGACGGCCGCCTCGATGCCGGGGAGGACTTCGGTCTTGTCCACCGTCATTCCTCCACACCCTGCCGATTGCCGTCGCGGTCAGCCTCGCGCCGATCGGCCTCGACCCTATCAGCGCGCTCGGGGATGAGCCGCGGCATAGGTCTCGCGGAGCTGGTCGATGGTGACCTTGGTGTAGATCTGCGTCGTCGTCACCGACGCGTGGCCGAGCAACTCTTGGACGATGCGGACATCCGCCCCGCCCTGCAGCAAGTGGGTGGCGAAGGAGTGCCGAAGCGTATGCGGTGTGACCGCGGCCCGCACGCCGGCCCGGTCCGCCGCTGCCTTGAGAATCCCCCAGGCGCCTTGCCGGGTCAGGCGCCCCCCGCGGTGATTGAGGAAAAGCGCTGGCGAGGCGCTGCGGCCGCCGACCGCGAGGGTAGGGCGGGCCCGGATCAGATAGGCGTCGAGGGCGGCCCCGGCATAGGAGCCAAGGGGCACCAGTCGTTCCTTGCCGCCCTTGCCGCGCAGCCGGACGACGCCGGCACCGGGCACGATGTCGTCGAGATCCAGCCCGGTCGCCTCGGAGACGCGGGCGCCCAGCCCATAGAGCACCTCCAGCAGAGCGCGGTCGCGCAGCGCGGCCGTCGTGTCCCCGACGCCGGCGGCGTCGAGGATGGCCTCGACCTGATCCAGCGGCAGCGCCTTGGGCAGACGGGCAGCCGTCTGAGGTGGCGAGACGGGGCGAGCCGGATCGGTCGGCAGCACGCCGTCGAGGGCGAGAAAGCGATGGAAGGTCCGGACCGCGACCAGCGTGCGGCCTGCGGAGGTCGCGGCGAGGGCCCGGTGCTCGGCGTCCCCCTGCCGCAGGGCGGCGAGGAAGTCGGTGATCGTTGCCTCATCGACCCGTGCGAGATCGTCGATGCCGCGGGCGGCGAGGAAATCGGCATACCGGCGCAGGTCGCGGCGATAGGCCGCCAACGTATGCCGTGACAGCCCGCGCTCGACCTCGAGGTGGACCAGCCAGGCGTCGATCGCCCGCGCGGTGCCGGCGCCGGGCACGCTCACGCCAAGAGGTCGGCGACGTCCTGGCAGGGCAGGTCGAAGGCCGCCGCGACACCCGGGCAGGTGATCTGCCCGTCCTGGGTGTTCAGACCCTTGGCGAGCGCGGGATCGGCCGCGAGTGCGGCCTGCCAGCCGGAGTCGGCCAGGCGCACGGCATACGGCAAGGTGGCATTGGTCAGGCCCCAGGTGGAGGTGTTGGGGACGGCGCCGGGCATATTCGCGACGCAGTAGTAGATGGAGTGGTGCACGGTGAAGGTGGGGTCGGCATGCGTGGTCGGGCGCGAGCCTTCGAAGCAGCCGCCCTGGTCGATGGCGACGTCAACGAGGACCGAGCCGGGCTTCATCTGGGCGACCATCTCGTCGGTGACGAGTTTGGGGGCCTTGGCGCCGGGGATGAGCACGGTGCCGATGACCATGTCGGCGCGCAGCACCTCCTCGCGGACCGAAAAGGCGGACGAGGCGATCTGGCGCACGCGGTTGTCGTAGCGCCAGAAGCTCATGCGCAGCTTGTCGAGGTCGGTGTCGAGCATGGTGACTTCGGCGCCCATGCCGAGCGCGATATTTGCCGCATTCTGGCCCGCGACGCCGGCGCCGAGGACGACGACCTTGGCATTGGCGACGCCGCCGACGCCGCCCATCAGGACGCCCCGCCCGCCGTTGGCCTTCATCATCGAGTGGGCGCCGACCTGGGGCGCGAGGCAGCCGGCGACCTCGGACATCGGATAGAGCAGGGGCAGCATCCCCGAGCGGAGTTGAACCGTCTCGTAGGCGATCGCGGTGACCTGCCTGGCGAGCAGTTCGTCGGTCAGTGGCCGATCGGCCGCGAGGTGGAGGTAGGTGAAGAGCGTTAGTCCGGGCCGAAGGCGGTGGTACTCCTGGGCGACCGGTTCCTTGACCTTCATTACCAGGTCGGCCTCGCCCCAGACGTCGTCAGCGTCGTCGATGATGCGCGCACCCTGGGCGACGAAGTCGGCATCGGCGATGGCACTGCCCTCGCCGGCGCCCTTCTGGATGAGCACCTCGTGTCCGTGCGCGACGAGTTCCGCCACCCCCACGGGCGTGATGCCGACGCGGAACTCGTTGTTCTTGACCTCGCTGGGGACGCCGATCTTCACTGCGTGACTCCCTTGTCCGGGAAAGGGATCCGCGGTGACGACGATGTCATCGCGGCCGGCGGGTTGGATGCTCGCCGCCAGGCATTTTATGCCCGCGCGGCGGCCGGTCAGCGTCAGCCGCCGAACTCGGCCAAGCCGCCCCGCGCCTGGTCGAGCCAGGCCCGCTGGGCGGTGAGCTTCGCGGTCAGGTCGGCGACCTGCTTGGCGTTGCCCTTGGCCTCGGCGGCAGCGAGGTCGGCCTCCAGCTTGGCGACCGACGCTTCCAGCTGGGTGGCGAGCGAGTGGGCGCGCGAGGCGACCTCGGGGTTGGAGCGGCGCCACTTGCGATCCTCGGCGTCGCGGACAGCGGACTCGATGCGGCGCAGCCCCTTCTCGGTGCGCTCGATGTCGGCGCGCGGCACCTTGCCGGCCTTGTCCCACTTGTCCTGGATGCCGCGCAAGCCCGCCTTCGCGACCTCGAGGTCGGTGACCGGGAGCAACTTTTCGGCATCGGCGAGCAAGGCGAGCTTGACCTCGAGGTTGGCGCGGTACTCCTCGTCCTCGGCCGCCACGACGGCGTCCTTGGCGTTGAAGAAGCTGTCTTGGGCCGACTTGAACTGCTCCCAGAGGGAATCGTCCTCGGCGCGCGAGGCCCGGCCGGCGACGCGCCACTGATCCATCAGCCGCTTGAAAGCGCCGGCAGTGGCCGCCCAGTCGGTGCTGGTGGCCAGGTGCTGGGCCTCGGCGACGAGCTTCTCCTTGGTGGCTCGGGCGCCGGCGCGCGTGGACTCCAACTCCGCGAAGTGGCTGCGTCGGGCCTTGTCGAAGGAGTTGCGAGCCTTCGAGAAGCGCTGCCACAAGGCGGCCTCGATCTCCTTGTCGAGCCGAACCCCGGAGCGCTGGTGCTCCTTCCAGGTGTCGAGCAGGCTGCGCATGGTTGCGCTCGCGGTCTTCCATTGGACGCGCTCGACCGGAACGGCCGCGATCTGCTCGGCCGAGGCGACGAGGGCCTCGCGGGCGGTCTGCGCCTCGGCCTTCGCCGCAGCGCGGGCCTCCCCCTCGGCCTGCCGCTTGCTGGTCAGCTCGCCCTCGATGGTGCTGACCAGGGCGTTCAGCGCCGCGAGGTCGCCGACGACATTGGCGTCACCGATGTGCTTGCGCAGGCCCTTGAGGCCTTCGGCGACATCCTTGGCGGTGACCTCCGGGACCGCCACCCGCTGGTGCAGGAGTTCGGCCGCGGCGAAGAGCTCGTCGTATTTGCGGGCGAAGTAGTTGAGTGCCTCGTCGTTGCTGGCACCGGGGTAGGAGCCGACGGCCCGCTCGCCCTCGCCCTCGACGACATAGACGGTCCCGTCAGCGTCGACCCGCCCGAAGCGGACAGAGTCGGAGTGCGGGTGGGCCGGCGCGGCGGCCGGCTTGAGCTTGGCCGCGAACATCGCCGGGCTCGGCATGCCCGGTCGCGGACCCGGCTTGGGCGCGGACGGTGCCGGTAAGTAGCTATTCATGAGCGCGGGCTGGCCGCTGTGGAAGAACGCGAGCG
>NZ_DAOQZV010000192.1:0-6236 GCF_035343835.1 Nostocoides sp.
CGAAGGCGACCACGAAGGTCAGGTCGAAGAGCAGCTCCAACGGCGTCGCCGCTCGCCCCTTCTCCTCCGGGTCGCGCCCGGTCATCTGCCGTATGCCGTGCGCCACCGTGCTCGCGCTTCGCTCGGCGGGCGTGATGTGCGTGGGTGGGGTCATCGTGTCCTCACGTTGGTTGCAGTCGCCGGTATTCTCGCCGACCGTTCCGGTATGCCGTTCGGCCGGTGTGACGTGAGCTACCCGCGGCCGTGAGTGGGCAGGGAGCGTGCCTACGATGCCCGGCGTGTCTGCTGAAACGTCCTCCGTCGAAACCGGGCGAACACCTACCGTGCCCGCAACCCCTGGGGGCGCACCAGGTGCTCCAGTCCTCACCTGTGAGATCGCGGACCGGGTCGCGTACGTTCGGCTCAACCGACCGGACAAGCGCAATGCCCTGTCCACCGAGTTGCTGCACGAGTTGCAGCACACCGCCCACCGGCTGGCGAAGGATCGAACATTGCGCGCCGTCGTCCTGGCCGGCACCGGCAAGGCGTTCTGCGCCGGCATCGACCTGAGCGTCCTCGCCGATGCCAAGGGCAGCTTTGTCAAGGGGTTTCTGCCGCGGCCGTGGCGGGGCACGAACCTCTTTCAGGAGGCCTGCTGGGCCTGGCGCCGGATCCCTGTCCCGGTGATCGCGGTCGTCCACGGCACCTGCTTCGGCGCGGGGATCCAACTCGCGCTGGCCGCGGATTTCCGGTTCACCACGCCGGACGCGCAGTGGTCGGTCATGGAGAGCAAGTGGGGTCTGGTCCCCGATATGTCCGGCGTGCACGCCCTCTCGCAACTCATACCCATCGATATCGCCAAGCGGCTGTCGATGACCGGCGAAATCATCTCGGGGGAGCGGGCCGCCCAACTCGGTCTGGCGACGGCGGAGGCGAGCGATCCGCATACGGCCGCGGGCGAGTTGCTCGATGCGATCCTTGTGCGCTCGCCCGACTCGGTGGCCGCGAGCAAGCGGATCTTCGACGACACCTGGCACGCCGGCGCCCGCCGCACCTTTGCCCGGGAGCGCGCCGAGCAGGCCCGCCTACTCTTCGCGCGCAACACCGCGATCGCCCGCAAGGTGGCGACTGGCGCGGCCAAGCCGGACTACGCCCCGCGCCCCCGCTGACTGGTCGCCGGGTGCTCAACCAGGGCCGACTCAGCACACGTGAGGTGACGTCCAGCAGGGTCTACCCTGCTTGAGGTGACCTAATCCCTGCTAGCAGAGGTTAGGTTCGGGGGCGCCGCGCCTAGGATCGCGGCTATGGAGTTTCGGTCGGCCTACGCCCATGGTTTCGCCCGCGTCGCGGCGTGCACGTTGCCCATCAAACTCGCCGAACCGGCCGCCAATGCCGAGTCCTTGCTCGCCCAGGCGCGCGCGTGTGACGCCGACGCGGTCGCTCTCGCCGTCTTCCCCGAGCTCTGCCTGACCGGCTACTCGCTCGAGGACCTCTTCCTCCAGGACCCGGTGCTCGACGCCGCGGAGGACGCACTCCACCACTTCGTCGCTCAGACCCGAGACCTGCTCCCGGTCATCGTCATCGGTGCGCCGCTGCGCAATGGCAATCGGATCTTCAACTGCGCCATCGTCATTCACCGGGGCGAGATCCTGGGTATCGCACCCAAGGCCTACCTGCCGACCTATCGCGAGTTCTACGAGCGGCGCCATTTTGCTCCGGGCGATGATCAACGGCATACGTCTATCGCGTTGCGGGGCAAGGAGATTCCCTTCGGCACCGACCTGATCTTCCGGGCCCGGGATCTCCGGGGGCTGTCGATCCACATCGAGGTGTGCGAGGACATGTGGGTGCCGATCCCGCCAAGCGCCGAGGCGGCCCTCGCTGGAGCGACCGTGCTCGGCAATCTCTCCGGCAGCCCGATCACCGTTGCCAAGTCGTATGACCGCAACCTCCTGTGCGAGTCGTCCTCCTCGCGCTGCAACGCCGCCTATGTGTATGCCGCTGCGGGAGAAGGGGAGTCGACCACCGATCTGTCTTGGGACGGGCAGACGATGATCTATGAGATGGGGACGCTGCTCGCCGAGACCGAGCGCTTTCCCGACGGTCCTAGGCGCAGCGTCGCCGACATCGACCTGGACGTGCTGCGTCAGGAACGGATGCGGCAGGGCACCTTCGATGACAATCGCCGCACGCACGCCGCGCGGCTTGACTTCCGCACCGTCGACTTCGACCTTGACCCCCCCGCGACGGACGTGGGGCTGCGGCGCAAGGTCGACCGCTTCCCCTTCGTCCCCGACGAGGAGGACCGCCTCGCCCTGGACTGCTACGAGGCCTACAACATTCAGGTCAGCGGGCTGGAGCAGCGCCTGCGTAGCATCGGCCAGCCGAAGATCGTCATCGGCGTCTCCGGTGGCTTGGACTCCACGCACGCGCTGATCGTCGCGGCCAAGGCGATGGACCGTCTCGGCAGGCCGCGCAGCGACATCCTCGCCTTCACCATGCCGGGCTTCGCGACGAGCGACCACACCAAGAACAATGCGACCGCCCTGTCCGAGGCGCTCGGTGTCTCGTTCGAGACCATCGACATTCGCCCCGCAGCGACCCAGCTGCTGACGGACATGGGTCACCCCTTCGGCCGCGGTGAGCCGGTCTACGACGTGACCTTCGAGAACGTCCAGGCCGGCCTGCGCACCGACTACCTCTTCCGGCTCGCCAATCAGCGTGGCGGGATCGTCCTGGGCACCGGGGATCTGTCCGAGCTCGCGTTGGGCTGGTGCACCTATGGCGTCGGCGATCAGATGTCGCACTATGGCCTCAACTCCGGCGTGCCCAAGACGTTGATGCAGCACCTGATCCGTTGGGTGGTCACCTCGGGACAGTTCGACGCGGCCGTGGGCGAGATCCTCACGTCGATCCTCGACACCGAGATCTCACCTGAACTCGTGCCGAGCGCGGACGGTGAGACGCCGCAGAGCACGGAGGCAATGATCGGCCCCTACGCCCTCCAGGACTTCACGCTCTATCACGTGCTGCGCCGCGGCTATCTGCCGAGCAAGATCGCCTTTCTCGCCACGCACGCCTGGTCCGATGCAACCGCGGGGGAGTGGCCGCCGAGTTACCCGGATGCCAAGCGCACGGCATACGACCTCGCGACAATCCGCCATTGGATGACGGTCTTCGGCAAGCGCTTCCACGCTAACCAGTTCAAGCGGTCGGCGCTGCCGAACGGGCCTAAGGTGGTCCGCGGTGGCTCACTGTCACCGCGTGGTGATTGGCGTATGCCGTCCGATGTCTCGGCGCGCACCTGGCTGGGCGAGCTCGAGACAAACGTCCCGAGCGCGTAGCGCGCCTACTGCGAGCGCATGTGCGCCCATGGCTTGTGGAGCGCGAAGCGGCGTCCACTCATTTCGCTGACCGTGATAGCGACAACGACGAGCTTCGTGGTCGCGACCCACGGACGCAGCGGCAGGTTGTCGACGGCGTCCGCCTCGTCGCCTTCGAGGGTCTCGGCGCTGCCGCGCAGGACGACGCTGGTGGCTTCGGTGTCGGTGAACTCGTCGGCCTCGAAGGCGACGTCATTGTTCATGGTGACCCCGAGCAGCTTGTTGCCCTCGGCGGTGCGGAAGATCAGGCGCTGTCCGTCCACGACATAGTTGACCGGGGTGATGTGGACCTCGCCAGCTAGGTGGAAGGCGAGCCGACCGAACTCGTGCTGCCCCAGGAAGTCCCAGCATTGGTCCTGGGTCAGATCCGTGACGGGGTTGTCGTCGAGCATGTCTCCTCCTGGTCAGCGATTCGTCGGCCGGTGCGTCTCCCACGCTAGTCCCTCGCGGCGAGGCGTCCCAAGCTGGGCGACGTGCGGTCAACTGCTGCTGCCGGCGATTGTGACATCGGTGCCTTTCAGCGTGGCCCGAAAGCCATGGGGCCCCACGGTGACTGCGGTCAAGCGCAGCCCTGGCGGCAGACCCTGAACACTCTGGCGCACCGTCACCAACTCGCGGACCACACCGCTGAGCGCGTCATTGATCACGCCGGGCATGCCGATATCAATGGTCTGCGGCACGATCACCAGATCGCCACCCTCCGCGCTGACTTTGCCGGTGGCCCGGATCGTCAGATCCTGGCCGAGGACAGTGGCCGTGCGCGCAACTGCGGCCAGTCCGCCGCCCGCGTCGTAGAGGCGCACATCATGGCCGACCTGCTCGGCGGCCACGGCGAACGGCAAAGTGGCGACGAGCGTCACCGCGCCCACGCGCAAGCCGGCCCTGGTGACGCGCACATTGGTCCCGGTGGCGTGCACATCGCGCAGCGGGCCGTCCGGCGTCACCAGCGCCGACGACGTCAGGTCCACATCGCCGAGCCAGGTCTCGTCCGGGGTGAGATCGGTCGGTGGCTCACTTGGGCTCACCCCCGGCCCCATCGGGGCGGCGTGCGGGGTCGTCGAGCCGACCGAACCGAGTCGGCTCGCGGCGACGAAGCCGAGGACGACGACCAGCACGAGCATGGTCGCCATCCCGGCCAGAAACCGCTTCATTGCCGTATGCCGTCAGCTCGCGTCCGCGCGCACGTCACCGGCCGTGGTGGCGTCTGTTGTCGTCGCGTCTGCGCTCGTCGCGTCGGTCTCGGCGGGGTCGAGACGCTCGGTGGTGAGCGTGAAGCCTTGGCTGCGCAAACGCTCGGCGAGGACATCGCCCATGGCGGTTGCCGGAGTCAGCACGCCCGCGCGGTCGGGCAGGGTGTCGAGAGCCAGGCACAGCGCGGACTGACCGAGCATGATCGCCGTGCCCGAATAGCCGGGGTCCGCCGTCGCGGCGACCGTCGTGCGATAGCGCGCCCCCGTGGTGGTGGTCGATTCGACCTCCATGCGGAACCGGCCGCGTTCCTGCGCCTCGACGCTCGGGCCCTCGCCCGGCTTGGGGAGCACCCGGTCGAGAATCGTCCGCGTGGGCCTGAACGACATCCCGCCGGCGACGCCGAGCAGGCCCGCGGTAAAGGCTCCGGCCATTGCCGGGGCCTTGACGGAGGTGCCGAAATCCATGACCTCCTGATAACGGAAGCCACGGCCGTAGGCATGGCCGAGCAAGGCATTGCTGCGCCGCACGATCCGGGTGTTGAAGGAGGCCATGACGAAGGGCCCGGTCCAGTGCCCGTCGGTCGTCCGGCGCACGGGCAAGGCGCCTGCCACGCCCTTGAGGACGTCGATCGGTGAGCTGGCCTTGGCGCGCTTCGACCCGCCGCGCGAGGGTTCGGCGCCACGGTCGGGGCTTAGGCCGTAAGGGTCGGCGACGATCTTGCGGTCGCTGGCGTTCGCGGCGCTCTCGATGGCCTGCGTTCGCATCGAGTCGATCGTGCCGCCGCTGAATCCACCACGCAGTTGACGCACGTAGTTGACGGTCTGGCCCAACTCGCCCTGCCCGTCGGCGGCCGCGCGCTCCGCGGTCAGGAGTACACCCAGGTCGGACGGGATGGAATCGAAACCGCAGGCGTGCACGACCTTGGCACCACTGCAGCGAGCGACGTCGTCGACGGCGTCCGCGCTGCGGCGCACGAAGAGCACCTCACCGGTCAGGTCGGCGTAGTGCGTGCCCGCCTCGGCGCATGCTTTGACCAGGGGCATGCCGTATTTGGCGTAGGGACCCACGGTGGTCACGACGACCTTGGTGCTGGCCGCGAGGCCCGCCATGGCCGCATCGTCTCCCGCGTCGGCAACGACGATCGCCCACTGCGCAGCCCCAGGGCCGAGTCCGCTCCGAACGGATTCGAGCTTGTCGCGACTGCGTCCAGCGAGCGCGATGCGCACCTCGGGTGGTGCGGTCTTGGCCAGATGACCCGCGGTCAGTTTGCCGACGAAGCCGGTGGCCCCGAAGAGAACGATGTCGTAGGTGCGTGCGTCTGCCGTCATGGCGCGAAGTCTAGGTCGGGCCACCGACAGGGCTCCCGGCCTGGGCATTGTCTCGATTGCCCAGCGCCTTATCCGCCGCAACGATCGCCGGGCCGGTAGACATTGAGGTGCGCCGCGGGCGCGAGCACGACCCCACCCAATGAAGGGAGCCGACGATGAGCAGTGCACCGGGCGAGGGCACGGATGTGCCTCTGGAGACCATGGAAGAGGAGTCGCCGGCGGTGGCCGGACTGAGCGCCGACGGTGGCGCCGGTGTCGGTGGCGACGGCGGCGCGGACGGTGGTGCCGATGGCGGGGCTGACGGCGGCGCGGACGGTGGTGCCGATGGCGGCGCGGATGGGGGTGCCGACGGCGG
>NZ_DAOQZV010000193.1:0-6199 GCF_035343835.1 Nostocoides sp.
GACCACGGATCGCTTGAGGACATCACGCTCCATCCGCAACTCGGCAACCTCAGCGCGCAGGCGCTTCAACTCCTCGTAGTCGCCCGTGGACAAGCTCGAGGACCCGTCCCGCGCCGCGCGTGACCTGGTCACCCAGTTCCCCAGCGTGCCCTCGTTCACGCCGAGATCGCGCGCGACCTGCGCGATCGGCTTCTTGGTCTCTTCGACGATCCGGACCGCTCCCTCACGGAACTCCCGGTCGTACTTCTTCCTGATCTCTGGCATCTCGATCCTCATTGTGGATGCCTCTACGGTCCGGGGGGAACCTCACGGGGACCCCGACGGAGCCACCCCCCGAAGTCCTTCGCTCCGTCGTCACGGCGATAATTCGCTCCGTCGGCGTTGCGATGCGACGCGGGGACCCCGGCCCATAAGGTCGTCAATCCTTTTCGCCAGCGGCTGCATCATTTCCGCGGCAGCGCACTCCCTTTGAGCAGCGACCGATTCCGGTCGCGCTCGGAGGGAGAAAGCCATGCATGCCCGTGTCCTTGCCATGCCCGCGCACCAGCGGTACGCCGTGTTGCTCCTCGCGTCGGCGCTGCTCGTCCTCGCCGCGATCGCCCTCGGTGGCTCACCTCAGGTGGGCGCCCAGCACCTCGCCGACGGTCCCGGCAACGGCTACTGGTGGGGCGGCTGAGCGGGTCATTGCGAACGTGCTCAGCACGGCGTCCCGCCGGCACACCCGACGGCTGAGGCCGGCCGGCCACCGCTGACGCAGGGGCTCAGCGGTGGATCAGGTCGCGCCAGTTGGCCGGGACATTGTCGGCGGGCGCCGGCACCGGTTGGTCCTCGGGTCGCGACTGGGGCGGGGCCAGGGGGGTGCTCTGGATGAAGGACTGCGACTCGTAGTTCCACATCCACTCCTCCCCCGGCTCGAAGGTCGCGGCCACGGGATGCCCAGTGGTTTTGAAGTGGTTGGTGGCGTGCTGGCTGGGCGAGGTGTCGCAGCAGCCGATGTGCCCGCACTGGGCGCATCTGCGCAGGTGCACCCACCACCCCTTGGAGGCCAGACATTCGCCGCAACCGGTACCCGAGGGCGGCACCATGGGGTTGATGCCATAGATGCTCATCCCCCATTGTCGGGGCCCTCGGGGGCAGCGTGTCCAGAGCCTTGGGACATTTGAGAGCAATCACACCAGGCCTGGACGTCTCGGCGGCTGGGTTAGCCTGGCCGGGTGCCCAAGCCTCCCCGCCGTCTTCGCGAGGCGATCGACCCTGCTGTCGCCGAGGTGATCGCCGATCCCAGGCGGCGGGCCGTTATCGAGCGCGCCGGTCGACTGATGCCCGCGCGTTATCGGCCGGTCGTCGACGTCGCCGGCTGGACCGTCGATGAACTGTCGGCCCTGACCGGTCGCGGTGAGCCGGACCCGCCGGTGCGGGTCGGCCGCGATGTCGTGCTCCGCGTCAACGCCGCGAGTGGGGAGCTACCCGTCGATGCCGTGCTGATGAGCCGGGCGATCGCCGACACGGCGCCGCGCGCGGGCGAGGACATCAATCCAACGCTGCAAGATGTGCTGGAACGCTATCTGCCGGAAAGCCTTTCGGCCTTCGAGCTCTCCACCCGGCGCGGCATCAACGACTCCGCGGAACAGTTGCTGCTCACTCAGTTGCGGCTGCTGCATACGGTCGCGCTCAACATCGACCAGGCCGAGACCGAGCACAACGAGCGCGACCTGCAGATCCAGGACCGCTTTCTCAAGGAGCGCTTCGCCAGCCTGACCCCGGGCGACCTCGACCTGACCGGGCGAGCGCCGGCGACACCGAATGTCCGCAGCATCGACTCGCCCGCGCGTGGCCGCAACAAGGCAGTGACCCCGGACGCGCGCGCCTATCTCGAGCCCGAGCGCCACCCCGTGGTGCTCTTCAAGCGCGACGGCGCCGGGCCGTGGGAGGTCACCTTGCGCCTGGCTCTGCCGAAGGGCCACACGACCGTCCTCGGCATGGTCGAGGAGACCACGACCGGGGCCACGCTCTTCGCCCACCGCGGCAGCCGGCGCCTGACCGGCCGTCGGCAGACCGGTTTCAAGGCCGCTCAGGTCGACCTCACGATGCCGCTGAAACTGCTCTCCCCCAGGCGATTCCTGCTGTATGCCGAGTCCCGCCCCGGCCGTGAGCGCACCGACACCGTGCTCTTCTTCCGCACCGACAGCGGGAGCCAGGCCGAGCTGCGGACCGCGCTGTCCGGGGACGCGCGCGGACCGCTGACGGTGATCGCCTCGGCATACGACACTCCCGATGGCTTGGTGCTGCGCAACGAGTCTCGCGTCTTTCCCGATCTGGCCGCCGCGTGCGCGGGCTTCGGCTACGGCAATATCACCTGGCTGGACCGGCACACCCCGATCGTGTGACGCGTTGCGCGCTCGGTGTCAGGGGAGGATGAAGTAGCGCAGGCTGACATACGGGATGGTGCACAGGATCGTCACGGCGGTGACGATCAGGCCGTATTTGGTGAACTCCCAGAACGAGATCGGGTGGCCATTGCGTTTGGCGATCCCGCAGATCACGACATTGGCGCTCGCGCCGATAGCGGTGGCATTGCCGCCGAGGTCGGCGCCGAGGGCGAGCACCCACCACAGCGACTGCTGCCCGGGCGGCAGGCCGGGGGCGGGGCCGACGAGGTCGTGGACCAGTGGGGCCATGGTCGCGACATACGGGATGTTGTCGATGATGCCGGACAGCACGGCGGAGCCGACGAGAATCCCTTGGGCCGCAACGTGATAGTTCGTGCCGATGGCCGTGGTAAGGGCATCGGCGAGTTGGGTGATGACGCCCTGGTGGACGAGGGAGCCGACCATGATGAAGAGGCCGGCAAAGAAGAGCAGGGTCTCCCACTCGACGTCCTGGAGATAGTCCTCGGGGTCAAGGCGCGAGACGACGATCGCCAGGCCCGCGCCGATCATGGAGATCACCGAGGGCTCGAGGTGGGTGAGTGAATGCGTCAGGAAGCCGAGCAGGACGAGGGCGAGGATGGCGAGCATCTGCCACAGCAGCCGCCGGTTGGTGATCGTCTCGCGGGGCGTCAGCGCCAGCACGGCCGCTGCGCGCTCAGGATCGTGGGTGAAATGCCGGCCCCACAGCAGCCAGCACAAGCCGACGAAGACAGCCACGAGGACGACGACGATCGGGGCAAGATGGATCAGAAAGTCGTTGAAGGACAACCCGGCTCGGCTGGCGATGATGATATTCGGCGGGTCACCGATCAGGGTTGCGGTGCCGCCGATATTGCTGGCCATCGCCTCCGCCAGCAAGAACGGAATCGGTGCCAGTCCCATCCGGTCGCACAGGAGCAAGGTCACGGGCGCGATAAGCAGGACCGTAGTGACATTGTCGAGCAGAGCCGATGCGAGCGCGGTGATCAAGACCAGCATCACCATCATCCGGAAGGGCCGGGCACGCGCCCGCTGCGCCGACCAGATCGCGACGAACTCGAAGACGCCGGTCTGTTTGAGGATGCCGACGAGGATCATCATGCCGAAGAGCAAGAAGATGACATTCCAGTCGATGCCGGTCTCGGGCGAGAAGAACATCGCGTCACCGCGAGTCGCCCCGATCACCACCATCGCGGCCCCGCCGGTGAGCGCGACCGCGGCGCGGTTCAGCTTCTCGCTCGCGATCACAACGTATGCCAGCGCGAAGACCCCCAGCGCCAGCCACGCGGCCGGGTGCATCAGTCCCCCACGACGGGGGCATCCGAGGCGCCGGCCGCCGCCGGTTCGGGCGGATCGGGCTGGGTGAGGACACCCGAGCGCCCCCGCTCGATGATGTCGCGCTGCAGGCGGCGGCGCACGAGATCGCTGTCCTGCCCGGCGGCGGTCGCGATGGCTGCCAGGACACGCGACATGGTGACCACGCCCCGGTAGCTTTGGTCGCGCTCGCGGACCAGCACGACGGGAGAGTGGCCCTGGTCCATGACGGTGGCGATCTCGATGAGGGTGTCCTCGGGCAGGACCGACGGCACCTGGGCCGCCTTGAGGCGCTTGGCGTCCAGCAGTTCGCCGATAGTGACGGTGTTCAGCTTCCGGCACAAGTCGTCCGCCGCTCGCTCGTCGAAGGCGTGGGCGAGCTTGGGGTCGTCGCGGACGTATTGCGGCAGCACGACCGAGAGCAGCTGGGTTCCGGGGATGACCGCGATCGGCGCATCCTGGTCATCCGCCACCACGAGGCCGGTCAGGCGGAACTCGGCCACGACGCGCGCGGCCTCGGCGCCGGTGGTCTCGCGGTGGACGATCGGGACCTGTTCGAGCAACTCCTCGGCGCGCATGGCCCCAGCCTGCCAGGCGGGGGGCACGGCATACGGGCTCGGACGGCGCCAGTCACGACGCCGAGAGCGGTCGGACGCAGCGCGTGGTCAGGAGGCCGGGGGCAGCGCGGCGATCAGCGCTGCCACGAGCGGGACCGTGCGCAGGTCCGCGGCCTCGACCTCGGGCGAGAAACCGAGACGGACGACGACCAACTTGGCCGATGGCACGACGAAGACCCGCTGGCCGTCATGGCCTTGCATCCAAAAGGTGTCGGCGGGGAGTGTGGGTTCGACGGCCGCGCCGTTCTGGTCCTTGTTGGTCCACCAGCCCGCGGCATACCCGGGCTCTTCGGAGGTGGCGACCTTCTTCACCTTCGTCGACTGCGCCATCCAGCCGACGGGGAGCAGTTGTTCGCTGTGCCAGGCCCCGTCCTGCAACGCGAACTGCCCGATGGTCGCCCAGTCGCGCGGCGTCGCCCACAGATAAGAGCTGCATACCGGGGTGCCGGACGCGTCCGGCTCCCAGGTGGCCGAGGCCAGGCCGAGCTTGGCGAAGAGCACGCGTCGCGGCAGGTCCGCGCCGACATTCGTGCGGTCGCCGAGCACTGAGCACAGGATGTTGGTGCTGCCGCTCGAATACCGCAGATAGGTGCCGGGGTCGTGTTTCAGGGGCAGGCCGGCGGCATAGCTCGCCATATCGGGTTCGCGATAGAGCATTTGCGTGACCGGCGTGCCGAGGGCATAGGTCTCGTCCCACTCCAGGCCGCTGGTCATCCGCATCAGTTGGTCGACGGTGATGTCGGCCTTCTTGCCCTTCCACTCCGGGCGCAGGTGGTCGTCGGTGACGGTGATATTGCCGTCCGCCGCGAGCATCCCGACGAGCAGGTTGGTGACGCTCTTGGCCATCGACCAGCCCAGTTGCGGCGTCGTCGCGGTGAAACCGTCGGCGTAGCGCTCCGCGACGAGCTTGCCGTTCTGCACGACGACGACGGCTCGCGTGCCGAGCGTCGCCTTGTCGGCCGCGGGCAGCTCATCGCCGAAGGCCTGGGCCAAGGCCGCCGCAATCGCGGCCGAGGGGGGCGGAACCGAGGCGCGCACAAAGGGATTGGCCAGATCACTGACCTGGCTGCCGTTGCCGAAGTCCGGTGCGTCCTGCGCCAGGGTGCAGCCGAAGTCGGGGGTGAACCAGGCCCGCTGCTTGGCCAGCGCGCCCAGAATGCTCCCGGTCAATTCGTCGCCGCTGCTGGACTCGCGCAGATAGGGGACCAGGGGGTTGGGCGGCAGGTCGACCGCCGGGTTGGTGCGCCCAGCGACCTTGGTGACGGCGCAGGCGTTGTGGGCGGCATACCCGGTGCCGGTCAGGAGCAGCGGACGTTCGTACCAGTAGCCCGCGACCAAGGCGATCAGGACCAGTCCGAGCAGGGCAGCCAGGATCTTGCGCACGCGATGCCGGGATCCGCTCCTGCTCATGGGCGGGACGCTAGTGCATCGAGGTGACGGATCGGAGCACGCTTCGGCTCAGCTCAGCTTGAGCCGGTTGATCCACCCCCAGAAGGTGTCACGCAGAGCGTGCCGCGATTCGTCGTCGATGTCGTAGACGCCGCTGCGGCTGGACAGGTCGAGCAGCAGAGTTCGGTCCAGGTCACCGGGGATGAAGGGCTCGCTGCGCCGCAAGCTGATCAGGGCCTCGGGTGTCGCCGTGGCACACCACGACGTCACGACCTGCCGGACCACGGCGTCGATGAGGTCCTCGGTGATCTCGCCGGCCTCGTCGTCGAACCGCGCGGGCTCCCCGGTCGTCGTCGACCAGGTCGGGGTGGGTGCGCCGTTGCGCGGCACCACAATCCCGGATGCCTTGCGACCCGCAAGAACCGCCGGGGTGGGCGCATTACTCGCCGCGGCGGGCGCGGGCACCGGCAG
>NZ_DAOQZV010000194.1:0-6117 GCF_035343835.1 Nostocoides sp.
TTGCTGCCACCAAGGCCGCCGGGTTGAGCGGTGCTGCCGACGCCCCGGCTGTCGACGCCGCCGCTCCGGCTGCGGCCGAGTTGCCGGCCGGCGCTGCCGCCCCGAACGCAGACGGCTCTGCCCCGGCGGGCTACACCGTCAAAGGCAACGCCGACAGCGGCCTCTACCACGAGCCGGATGGCCAGTGGTACGAGGCCACCGAGGCGGAGTTCTGGTTCAAGTCGGCTGCCGACGCCGAGGCCGCGGGCTTCCGCAAGGCTGGCTCGCGCAAGGCGGACGCTGAGCCGGTCGCCTTCGTCGAGGCGGAGTATGGCAAGGGTTCGGCCGAGCCGGCCGCCGATGGCTCCGCTCCGGCCGGCCACGACGTCAAGGGCAACAAGGACTCCATGCTCTTCCACGTCCCCGGCTCGCGGTGGTACGACGCCACTGAGGCCGAGGTCTGGTTCGACTCTGCCGAGTCCGCCGAGAAGGCCGGCTTCAAGCCGGCCGGTGGCGCTGCGAAGCAGCAGGTCGACGAGGCCTGAGCCACGCCGGCATACGTCGACGGCCCCGCGGGAGTGCTCCCGCGGGGCCGTTTTCTGTCCTGGCGCGACCCGCATGCGCGCGGCGTCGGGTCAGTCCTCGGATACGGTCCCGCCCGAGCGCCAGTAGTGGCCGTCCCGGCGCCCCATGAACTCGTGCTCGACCAGGTAACGGCGCAGCGCGGCGTGGTCGTCGTGCCGGCGCTTGAGGATCGCATTGACGTCGGCCTCGGGATAGGTACGCCCGATCTCGAAATCCTGGGCCACGAAGTCGAGGACGACGAGACGCTTGATCAGCTTGGTCGGGATGCTCGAGAGGCGGCCGTCCGCGCCGACGAAGGCCCGCAGCACGACGTCGCGGTGCTTGAGAGCATCGGCCAAAAGGGGTCGGTCCATGACTCCATCCTCATCCGGACTCGCTGCGCGCGCAGGTGGTTTTCGAGTGTCTGCTGTCGGTGGCGGACATTAGGCTGCCGAGGTGCCTCGCCTGCGGATCGACCTCGCGTATGACGGCACCGCCTTCTCCGGGTGGGCCGCCCAGCCCGGGCAACGCACGGTCGAGGGGGAACTCGCCGCAGCCTTGACCACCATCCTGCGGGTGTCCGAACCGGTGCGGCTGGTTGTCGCCGGCCGCACCGATGCCGGGGTGCACGCGCGCGGGCAGGTCGCGCATGCCGACATCCCCGACGGCCCGTATGCCGCGCTTCCCGGCCGCAGTGACCGCTCACCCGA
Source organism: Nostocoides sp. (assembly GCF_035343835.1). Lineage (NCBI taxonomy): Bacteria > Bacillati > Actinomycetota > Actinomycetes > Micrococcales > Intrasporangiaceae > Nostocoides > Nostocoides sp. The sequence goes on from NZ_DAOQZV010000194.1 coordinate 1,254, forward strand.
GCGGGCAGCGGTGGATCGGCTCAATGCCGTGCTGCCGCCGGATGTCGTCGTGCACCGGGTAGCTGTCGCTGCCGACGGCTTCGACGCGCGCTTCTCGGCGACGGCGCGGCGTTATGCCTACCGAGTCTGCGACGACCAGGCCACGCTCGACCCACTGCGCCGGCACGACACCGTCGTCGCGGCCGACCGCCTGGATGCGGCCGCCATGGACGCGGCCGCCCGAACACTCTTGGGTCTGAACGATTTCGCGGCCTTCTGCAAGCGGCGCGAAGGGGCGAGCACGATCCGGACGCTGCTGGCATACTCCTGGGAACGCGACGCAGACCAGACGCTGGTCGCCACCGTAGAGGCGGACGCTTTCTGCCACTCGATGGTCCGCGCATTGGTCGGCGCGGTCGTCCCGGTGGGGCTCGGGCGTGTGGACGTGAGCTTCCCTGCACAGGTGCTGCGCGCCGGCATACGGGATCCGCGGGTGAAGGTGATGCCGGCGCACGGCCTCAGCCTCGAGGAGGTGCGGTATCCGCCGGACGCGGAACTCGGGGCACGGGCTGAGCAAGCGCGGGCGCGCCGCGGTGAGGTCGCACAACAACCGCCCGGCGCGTGAGGGCGGCCATTGTGCGCAACCTCTCCCGGGAAGCGGTCCGGGCCTACCACCGCCCTCGATAGGCTGGAAATGATCGGCGACGGCGCCCGACCGCCAGTCCGGTGCGCCGCTTCCAGCCCCTACCCAAGGAGCGCACGTATGTCCGGCACCACCGAGGCGATGTCCCTCGCCGCCGATTTCCCGCCCCAGACGCATCAGGCGTGGCAGGACCTCGTCGCCGGTGTGGTCAACAAGTCCAGGGCCGAGGACGCGAAGCTCTCGCCCACCGAGGCTGAGGAAAGCCTGCGGAGCAAGGTGCCGGGTGGGGTCGTGATCAATCCCCTCTATCTCGCGCCCGACGACTCCCCTGCCCTCGGTATGCCTGGGCAGATGCCCTTCACGCGCGGCCGCGAGTTGCGCCCGGTCGGCATGCCGTGGGACGTGCGCCAGCTGCATGACGACCCGGACGTGGCGCTCACCCGCGCGGCGATCCTCGACGATCTCGAACACGGCGTCACCTCGGTCTGGGTCCATATCGGTGCCGACGGGTTGGCCGCCGGTGACCTCGCGGAGGCGCTCGCCGACGTCCGTTTGGATCTCGCTCCTGTGGTGGTGTCCTCGGTGACCGACCAAGCCGAAGCAGCGGATTCACTCCTCGTGGTGCTCAGTGGTGCCAAGGGCGCCGGCGGCAACCTCGGACTCGACCCGATCAGCGCCGCTGCGCGCACGGGTGCGGCCGCCGACCTCGGCGGGCTCGCGGGCTATGTCGCAAAGGCCGCGAGGGTGGACAGCGTCCGGGCGATCACCGTCGACTCGCGCGTCTACCGCGACGCCGGTGCGAGCGCCGTCGACGAGATCGCGTATGCCGTGGCCACCGGCGTCGCCTATCTGCGGCGGCTCGAGACGGACGGCGTCGGAGCTGCGGATGCGTTCGGGCACATCGAGTTTCGTGTCTCGGCCACCGCCGATCAGTTCCTCACGACGGCTGCGTTGCGGGCTCTGCGCCGGGTGTGGGCGCGCGTGGGCGAGCTGTGTGGGGTGCCCGGGCCCGACCGCGGCGCGCGCACGCATGCGGTCACCGCGCTGCGGATGTTCACCCGCGACGATCCGTGGGTCAACGTCCTGCGCTCGACGCTCGCGACCTTCGGGGCGTCGGTCGGGGGGGCGGACGCCATCACGGTCCTGCCCTATGACACCGTCGCCGGGCTGCCCGAGAAGTTCTCGCGCCGCCTAGCCCGCAACACCCAGATCGTCCTCGCCGACGAGGCCAATGTCGGGCGGGTCACCGACCCCGCCGGCGGCTCCTGGTATGTCGAGGCGCTGACCGACGAACTCGCCGTCGCCGCCTGGACGGCCTTCCAGGAGATTGAGGCGGCGGGCGGTATGCCGCGGGCCATCGCCGAGGGCATCGTCGCTGCCCGCATCGCCGCGACCCGCGACGAGGAGGCGGCGCGCATCGCCAACCGGCGCGAGCCGTTGACCGGTGTCAGCATGTTCCCGCTCACGGGGGAGACTGCCCTGACGCGTCGCACCCGGGTCTCGGCGCCCGCTGGTGGCCTTGCGCCGCAACGGGATTCGCAGGTGTGGGAGGTCTTGCGCGACCGGGCTTCGGCGTATGCCGCCCAGCACGGCTCCCCGCCCGCGGTCACTGTCGTCGCGCTGGGCAGCCGTCGCGACTTCGGGGCGCGGGAGATGTTCGTGACCAACCTGCTCGCGGCTGGCGGAATCGTCGCGACCACCGTCGAAGGCGCGGGAACCGCGGTGGGGCAGGCACGGCATACGGGACCGGTGGTGTTGGCGAGTTCGCCCAAGGGGTATGCCGCCGGCGCGGCCGACGCGGCCGCCGCCCTTCGCGCGGCCGGCACCGAGACGATCTATGTCGCCGGCCGCGCGCGGGAGTTGGGGGAGACAGACGTGGACGGCGAGATCTACGACGGCATGGATGTCGTCGCGTTCTTGAGCGGACTCCTCGACAGACTCGGCGCCCCGGCGGAAGGAGCCGAGCGATGAGCACGATTCCCGATTTCACGACGTCTGCGCTGATCGGCGGCGACGCCGCGTCGGACGCCGTTTCCGGTGACCTGCCTCCCGCGTGGACGACACCGGAGGGCATCGACGTCAAGGCCGTCTATGCGTCCGACGACCTCGACGGCCTCGACTTCCTCCAGACGGTGCCGGGGGCGCCGCCCTTCCTGCGCGGGCCCTATCCGACGATGTATGTCAACCAACCGTGGACGATCCGGCAGTATGCCGGATTCTCCACCGCCGAGGAGTCCAACGCCTTTTATCGGCGCAATCTCGCTGCGGGACAAAAGGGTTTGTCGGTCGCCTTCGACCTGGCGACGCACCGGGGCTACGACTCCGACCACCCGCGGGTGCAGGGTGACGTCGGCATGGCCGGTGTGGCGATCGACTCGATCTATGACATGCGCACGCTCTTCAGTGGCATCCCGCTGGATCAGATGTCGGTGTCGATGACGATGAATGGCGCGGTGATCCCGATCCTCGCGCTCTATGTTGTCGCCGCCGAGGAGCAGGGCGTCGCGCCGGAGCAGTTGGCCGGGACCATCCAGAACGACATCCTCAAGGAGTTCATGGTCCGCAACACCTACATCTATCCGCCGACGCCGAGCATGCGGATCGTCTCGGACATCTTTGCCTACACCAGCGCGAAGATGCCGCGCTTCAACTCGATCTCGATCTCCGGCTATCACATGCAGGAGGCCGGGGCGACGCAGGATCTCGAGCTCGCCTACACCCTCGCCGACGGTGTCGAATACATCCGGGCCGGCAAGGCGGTCGGTCTCGATGTCGACAGGTTCGCGCCGCGGCTGAGCTTCTTCTGGGCGATCGGGATGAACTTCTTCATGGAGGTCGCCAAGCTGCGGGCAGCGCGGCTGCTCTGGGCACGGCTGGTCAAGGAGCAGGGCGCGCAGAACCCGAAGTCGCTGTCCTTGCGCACGCACAGCCAGACCTCGGGCTGGTCGCTGACCGCGCAGGACGTCTTCAACAACGTCGTCCGGACGTGCATCGAGGCGATGGCTGCGACCCAGGGCCACACCCAGTCGCTGCACACCAATGCCCTCGACGAAGCTATCGCTCTCCCAACGGATTTCAGTGCCCGCATCGCCCGCAACACCCAGCTGGTCATCCAGCAGGAGTCGGGCACCTGCCGGACCATCGACCCGTGGGCCGGATCGGCATACGTCGAGAAGTTGACGCACGACCTCGCGGCGCGCGCGTGGGAGCACATCGAGGAGGTCGAGGCCGCCGGCGGGATGGCAAAGGCGATCGAGGCCGGCATCCCCAAGATGCGCATCGAGGAGGCAGCCGCGCGCACCCAGGCGCGGATCGACTCCGGGCAGCAGCCGGTCATCGGCGTCAACACCTATGTGGTCGAGGACGACGAGGAGATCGACGTCCTCAAGGTCGACAACGCCGCCGTGCGCGCGCAACAGATCGCCAAGCTCGAGCGACTGCGCGCCGAGCGCGACGAGGACGTATGCCGTGCCGCTCTCGCGAAACTCACTGCCGCAGCCAGAGACTCGGACGGAACGTTGGAGACCAATCTGCTCGCCTGCGCGATCGAGGCGGCTCGGGCGATGGCGACCGTCGGTGAGATGTCGAGTGCGATGGAAGAGGTCTTCGGCCGCTACACCGCCCAGATCCGTACCATCGGTGGCGTGTATTCCGCGGAGGCCGGCGACGACGAGGGTGTCAAGACCGCGCAGCAGTTGGTCGAGGAGTTCGAGGAGGCCGAGGGTCGGCGCCCGCGGATCCTCGTCGCCAAGATGGGCCAGGACGGTCACGATCGCGGGCAGAAGGTCATCTCGACCGCCTTCGCCGACCTCGGCTTCGACGTCGACGTGGGCCCCCTCTTCCAAACTCCCGCCGAGGTGGCGCGCCAGGCCGTCGAGGCTGACGTCCACATCGTCGGGGTGTCCTCCCTCGCGGCCGGGCACCTGACCCTAGTGCCGGCGCTGCGGGCGGAGTTGGACGCCCTGGGGCGTCAGGACCTGATGATCGTCGTCGGTGGCGTGATCCCGAGCCAGGACTTCGCGCAACTGCGCGAATCGGGCGCGGATGCGATCTATCCGCCCGGGACGGTCATCTCTCGTGCGGCCGTCGACCTGATCAAAGACCTGCGGGCGCGCCTGGATGCCTGAGCTATCCCTACTTTAGGCGAAGAGTAAGGAGTGGTCATGGATGTCGCGGCCAAGGTCACCTCGAAGGGGCAGATTACGCTGCCCAAGTCGGTGCGAGACGCGCTGGGTGTGGAGG
>NZ_DAOQZV010000195.1:0-6107 GCF_035343835.1 Nostocoides sp.
GGGCTCAAGTCGACGGCGATGCGCAAAGACGAAGGCTTCGACAAGCCCAAGGACCGGGGCGTGTCGGGCCCCAGCGTGAATCTCACGGGCGTGCGCGGGTTGCCGGCCACGCCCGCGGCGGTGGGGGCACCGCCAGGGCCGGGCTCGACCGTCCACGCCAGCTGAGCGGCGCTGATCGGATCGGCGCTGTGCACAATGCGCCCGACCGGGGATCCCGCTGCGGTGCCAGAGGCCGTCGAGCCAGCGGCCGTGGACGACCCCAATGACGCCGATGACGCCGCCGAGGTTGGTCCGGAAGGCCCGGACACTGGCGGCGTCGGCGCAGCACCCGCCTGGCCCGCCGTCCCCACACCCGCCGTCTCGGTGCCCGACGACGTCCCCGCGCCCCCTGTCCCGAGGCCCGAGGCGATCGCCAGCCATGGTCGATCGTCCACCAGCCCAGCGCCGACGATCCGCTCCTGGTCGCCGAGCGCCACATCCGAGGCCGCGATGGTGCTCGCCGCCCGGCCGTCCCAGCGCCACAGGGCCAGCCGGTCGCCGATCCGCCCGGCCAGCAGACACGCCCCGTCGCCACACCCACCCGCCTCGACCGACGCCTGACCTGTCGCTGATCCGGTGGGCAGGTCGTAACGCCGCCACGCGCTCTGGATGACCGATCCGGTCGTCGTCCAGATGCTCGGCACCACCTGCACGCTCCCATCGCCGAGAAGCGTCGTCGAGCCCAGCAGCAGCACCGACGATCCCATCGGGATGACCGCGGTGGCGGCGACCAGTCCGCTCGCCTTGGTGCTGGCCAGGGCCGTGCGCGCGGAGTTGGCGCGGACCCATGTCCTGCCCTGCGCGCGCCACGTCGCGATGTCCAGGCCGGTGCCCTCGGACTTCCACCCACCGACGACCACGGGTTGCCCGGCGCCGTAGCCCACGCCGCTCAGGCCCCCCATGTCGTAGCCGCCGAAGGTCCAGAACTCCTGTTTCTCCTCCGCCACGGCACCGCCGGACGCACCGATATTGCCGCGCCAGATCGTCCACCGGACATTGCCGTGCGCGCCTCCGCGCTGGCCCGCGACGCCGATCACCTGCGTCCCGTTCGCGGCCAGCGCCAGCCACGACCCTTCCTTGCCGTATGCCGTGCTCGCCGTCACCCTGACCGCCCGCCTTGCGCTGCCCTCGCCGCCGGACCCGGCTGCCGGGTCGACGAGGGTCAGCCCCGCGCGCGGAGTGGTGGACACGGCATACGTCCCGAGGAGCAGGCCGGCGTCGGTCGCCGCCATCGCGGTGACCGGGCCGGGCAGGCTAACCGGCACGCGCGTCAGGCTGCTGGGAGAGGCCGGCTGTGCTGTAGGGGGGACGCTTGAACTCGCGCTACTGGTGGCGGTGACAGAGTCGCCGGTGCAGGCGCCTAGGGCGAGCAACGTGGCGCCGGCGATCACGGATGTGGCCGCTTCCCGCATCCGCCCCCATTGGGGTGCTCCATCGCGCTGCATCCACTCGATTGTCCCACCCCGGCGGATTGTCGCCTGCCAAGTACCTGTGAATCGTGGGCACGTGTCAAGTCTCGACACGAGGCGCGCATCCGCGCAGGGGCAGGTCAGCCCGCGTCGATGACGATCTGCGGGCCGAAGAGGGCCATGGCGTCGAGCGCGCGTTGGTGGTTCTCCACGCTCGATCCGGCGCACCCGGGCGCGTCGATCACGACCGTCGCCCCCGCATCGGCCGCGGGGAGGGCGGTGGCGAGCACACAACAGTCCGTCGAGACGCCGGCCAGCCGCAGCCGGGGCTGGTCGCCCACGACGGCCCGCAGATCCGCGTGCCATTTGCCGAAGGTCGGCAGCGTTACGACCCGTCCGTCGCGACCCGCGGCGGAGGCGACGTCACCGAGCTCGCGCACCACGGCATACAGCGGGTTCTCGTCGGGCACAACCGCGAACGGCCACTCGCGGTAGTAGGGCTCCCAGGAGCCCCCCATGTGCGGGTCCGCCACAAACCGCGTGATCACCACCCGATTGCCGTATGCCGCGGCCAACCGCACGATGCGCCCCACCGCACCCGCCCACATCGGGGAGCCCCATGCGCTCGCCGGGTCGGCGAAGATCCGCTGCGGGTCGATGATGACCAGCCATTCGCCCGGCTCGGGCGACGGGACCGGCGCGCTCACCGGTTCACCGGCGCGTAGCTGGCGTGGCCGCGTGCCAGCTCCTGACCCCGCACCTTGGCCCGCCGCGCGACATAGGTCACCAGGAGCGAACCGACGAGGGCGAGCAGGACGCCGAGGTTGGCATACGCCCAGTTGCCCTCCCAGTAGCCGTCGGTCGCATTCCAGGTGCCGAGGCCGAGGGGCTCGAGGAGATAGCCCTGCCAGTTGTTCCACGAGGCGTCGGCGGCGAACGGGTTGACGACCAGGCCCCACCCGATCACCGAGAAGATCGCCATCGTGGCGATGGAGATCCAGTCCCAGGCGCCATAGATGCCGCGGGGATCGAAGAGCGCGTCGTCGTCATAGTCGCGCCGGCGCAGGGCGATGTCGGCGATCATGATGCCCGCCCATGCGGCCAGCGGCACCCCGAGAGTGATCAGGAAGCTCTGGAAGGGGTTGATGAAGTTCTGGGCGACAAAGACGACATAGAACGTGCCCAGTGTGAGGATCACCCCGTCGACGAGGGCCGCGGCCGGCCGCGGGATGCGCACGCCGAGGCTGAGCAGGGTCAGGCCGGAGGAGTAGATGCCGAGCACCGCGCCGGAGACCAGCGAGAGGATCGCGACGATGAGGAAGGGCACGAGCACCCAGGTCGGCAACAGCGTGGCCAGCGTGCCGATCGGGTCGCCGCCGATGGCGCTCGCGACCTTCTCGTCCGAGCCGGCCAGCGCCAGGCCGTAGCAAACCAGAAGCGAGGGGGCCAGTGCGCCGCCGATGGTGTTCCAGGCGACGATGGCCCCACCCGCGGCGTCCCGTCGCTGATAGCGCGACCAGTCCGCGGCGATATTGATCCAGCCGAGGCCGAACCCGGTCATCACCATGACCAGCGCACCGATCGTCTGCTGGAAGCTGCCGGACGGGATCGCCGAGACCGTCGCCCAGTCGATGTCCTTGACCGTCATCGCGACGTAGAGGAGCGTGATCGCCCCGGTGATCCACGTCAGATAGGACTGCATCTTCATGATGATGTGGTAACCCGCGACCGACGCCATGACGATCATCGCGGCGACCACGATGGCGGCGATGACCTTGGTGGCCGTGCCGCCGCCCCACCCGAGTCGGTCGAAGATCGTCGCCGTCGCCAACACGGCCATGATCGACAAGAAGGTCTCCCAGCCGATGGAGACCAGCCACGAGATGACGCCGGGCACCTTCTGTCCGGTCACCCCGAAGGCGGCCCGCGACAAGATCATCGTCGGCGCCGATCCCCGCTTGCCGGCAATCGCGATGATCCCGCAGAGCAGGAAGGAGACGATCACGCCGAGCAGGGTGACGACCACGCCTTGCCAGAAGGAAATGCCGAAGCCGAGCACGAACGCGGCATACGAGATCCCGAAGACCGAGATATTCGCCGCGAACCACGGCCAGAAGAGATCCTTCGGTGACGCGGTGCGCTCGGACTCACCGATGATCTCGATGCCGGTGGTCTCGACACCGAGCGAGCGCACGCGCTCAGTGGCCCCCCGGTTCGTGGCAGCAGTCATGATCAGAGCGTGCCAGATCACGGCCGCACACACGCCCCACCGGGGCTGCCTGCCTTCGTGTCGCCCGTATGCCGTGGCATCCGGGCCGCGCGTGCATCACCGCACGCGCGGCACAAGGGTGTTAACGCCGTCCGGTCACCCAGCGACCGTAGTCGTCGTCGTCATCATCGTCCGTGTCATCCACGAACTCCGGCTCGCGGGTCTGTGTGGCCCCGTGGAGTTCTCGTTCAAGCGCGCTGAAGTCGGTGCTCGGCGAGTAGTACTTCAAGTCGCGAGCAACCTTGGCTTGCTTGGCTTTGGCCCGGCCGCGCCCCATGGCGTGACCCCCTCATGCGTCTGCCGGGGCGGCATCGCTGACCCGGCTGAACGTGCTGATCAGCCGACCTTCGCGGAGCGGTCCCGGGAATGTGTGTGTTCGTGGGAGTAACGCTATAGCAATTCACGATGTTCCTCTCCCAGGTGACGGACCGCGGGTCGGCGAAAGGACGGTTGCCCGTTCGCGCGTGCGGGCGGCTCAGAGAGGAAGCGGGATGGGCGTGATCCCTTCGTTACCGGGCGCGAGACAACCCCGCGCCGGGCTCGGGCGTCGGTTGGGTAGTAAGGGCCAACCGGCCGAGCCGATTGATCGAGTGGGGATTGAGATGACCAAGGGACGAGGCGTCAGCGCCGCGGCCGTGCTGCTGGCGGCCACGATCGGGATGACCGCGTGCTCGCCGAGCGGTGACCTCGCCGGCGCGACGACGTCCGCGGTGACCACGCCGGGGGCATCGAGCACTTCGCCGAACACGACGAGCACACCGAGCCCGAGCACCACGCTGCCGGCCACGGCGAGCACGTCGACAACACCGACGCCGACCGCCACACCGAAGCCGTCGACCACGAGCCCGTCGCCCACGTCGATGACGCCGACGCCCTCGCCGACGTCGCCGAAGCCCAAGCCGACGAGCACGCCCACCACCCCGCCGCCGCTGGACGACACTTCGCTGATGAAGCCCGGCGACAAGGGGCCGGCCGTGCAGCGGATGCAGCAACGGCTCAGCGACCTGGGCTATTGGCTCGGCACGCCCGACGGCACCTATGGCTACAACACGTCCCAGGCCGTCATGGCCCTTCAGAAGACCGCTGGCCTCGGCCGCGACGGGGTCTACGGGCCAGCCACCCGTGCGGCACTCGACCGCGGTGTCCAGCCGAAGCTCGTGGTCAGCGGCAACGCCGTGCAAATCAACCTGGCCAGCCAGGTGCTGACGGTCGTCGAGAACTCTCGGATCGTGGCCATCCTCAACACCAGCACCGGCAGCGGCGAGAAGTACATCAGCCGCGGCCACCCCGCCGTCGCCATCACCCCCAAGGGCACCTTCAGCGTCATCCTGCAGATCGATCAGATGGAGCACGGCCCGCTCGGCGACCTGTGGCGGCCGAAATACTTCACCGGCGGTATCGCGGTCCACGGCTCATCCAGCGTGCCGGGCTACCCGGCCTCGCACGGCTGCGCCCGGGTCTCGAACCCGGCCATGGACATGATCTGGGCCCGCGGCCTGATGCCGATGGGCCGCACCGTCGTCGTGTTCTAGGACACCCCCCGAAGTTTTCCGCTCCTTCGTCGGACGAGTGTCCTTTTGGCGTCGCTCCTCGTCGGCTCGGCGGGGCCGCTCGTGCCTCGCGTCCCCGTCTCGCCGGTCGTCGCGACACCGTCGTAGGTGGCCTCGTTCGCGTTCGTCTCGCCTCGGCTCACGTCGTCGGTTCGGATGGGGAGGGAACGAAACCGGCCACCTAGGTGCTCTATGTCGGTGACGGGACGTCACGGCATACGGGCGCGGGTAAAGGGAGGTGGGCATGGCGCGAGCGCAGGACTTCGAGGACTTCGTGCAGAGCCGGTATGCCGCGCTCGCCCGCACCGCCGTCCTGCTCGCCGGCACGCGCGCCTCCGGCGAGGACCTGCTTCAGGAAGCCCTGATTCGCACCTATCTCGCCTGGCCCAAGGTCCGTGAGTCCGCCGCCGACGCCTATGTGCGCACCACCATGGTCCGGCTGCTCCTGCGCGACCGGAAGCGCCGCTGGTCCGGGGAGATCCCGCATGGGGAACTCCCCGAGACGGCCGTGACCAGCGATTTGGTCACCGCGCCCGCGATCCGCGCCGCCCTGCAGTCGCTGCCCACCGACCAGCGCGCCGCCATCGTGCTGCGCTTCTATGCCGAGCAGACCGAGGCCCAGATCGCCGACACGCTCGGCTGTGCCCCCGGCACCGTGAAGTCCCGCGTCTCCCGTGGCCTGGACGCCTTGCGCAGGAGCGGGCTGCTGCTGGACGACCCCCAACCCGCCACTCCAGGGAGGACGCCGTGAGCACCGTTCGTGAGTTGCTCGAGCAGGCCGTCGAGGACGACGAGTTCGTGCCTCCCGGCCCGAGCCTGTATGCCGTGGCCGCCCGCCGC
>NZ_DAOQZV010000196.1:0-6095 GCF_035343835.1 Nostocoides sp.
AGCCCGGTCCGGCGGCCGCCGTGCTTGCGGGCACGCTCGATCTCGGGCGCGTTGCGGCGCTGGTCACGAGCGCGGCCCGCTGATCAGCCGGCCGCGTCTAGCCGGCCTCGGAAGTCCTCCCTACCGCGCAGTAGGTGGGGTGATCACCCCACCTACCGCGCGGCAGGAGGTCAACTCAGCCCTTCGCGGCCTTGACCGGCCCGAGGTTGGCGTAGTCGATCATCAGCGTGCCGCGTTTGCCGCGCTCGACATAGAACCCGGCGCCGACCGATCCGAAGCTGGACAAGTCGTCCTTGGTCTCGAAGACCGGGGTGTTGTTGACATAGAACGCGAAATAGTGCTCCAGCGCAATGACATTGACGGTGCGATAACCGCCGCCCGTGCCGACCTCCTTGACCGAAGTCCATGGCATCAGCTGCTCCTGGTTGCCTCTGGCGTCGACCGCGACGACGAGGACCTTGCCGTTGTTGGAGTAGCAGAAGTAGTAACCAGGCGCCCACAGATCTTTGACCACCCGGCTCGGGTTGGCGCGCACGATCAGGCAGTTCGGGGCGCTGCCATCGCTATTGCCGACGCGATTCATCCGGACCTCGAACTCGAAGTCGTCAAAGGTCCCGACGTGCTTGACCGAGCTGAACCGGCCCGGGGCGCCCATGGCCTGCAGATTGCCATTGCGCACCGACCACGCGCCGACGACATTGCGCCAGCCGGCATCCGGGCCGTTGAAGGCGGACCGGAAGTAGGGCGAGCTGCGGTGGCCGCCGCCGCGGTGATTCTCGTGCAGCGACGTCCCGATCCCGCCGCCGATGTCGGTGGGCATGGGCGTCTGGTCGGCATGGGCCGATGCGCCCGCTCCCCCGGCCAGTAGCGATGCGCTCAGCGCGAGCGCGGTGATGATGCCTTTCGGCATGGTCGTTCTCCCCTCGAGATGGTGTCCGGCGGACGGTTGTCCGCGCTGGTCACACTCTTCGGGGCCGGCCTGTCACCGATCTGTCACCACGTGACCGGCCTGTCCCAGACGAAGCGCAAGCCCCGCTCAAGGGCTCACCCCCGTCGAGTGGCCGGTTCAGCCACGTCGAGTGGCCGGTTGGATCGGCCTCTCGACAGCCCTGAACCGGCCTTTCGACGGGGCTGAACCGGCCTTTCGACGGGGGGCGGCCGCGAGATCAGGGGGCGGGCGGAGCGGGAGGTGGGGCGACCAAGGGGCGGGTCAACTCGGCGGGGGTCGCGAGGCGATGACCGGCATACCGGCGGGGCACCGTCTCGCTCACCTTCTCGGCGGCGATCTTCTCCTGCAGTTTCAGGATGCCGTGCAGCAGTGCCTCGGGGCGCGGCGGGCAGCCCGGGACATAGACGTCGACCGGGATGATCGTGTCGACGCCCTTGGTCACCGAGTAGGAGTCCCAGTAGGGGCCGCCGGAGTTCGAGCACGCACCGAAGGAGATGACGTACTTCGGCTCGGGCATCTGGTCATACAGACGCCGGACGGCGGGGGCCATCTTGTCGGTGACCGTGCCCGAGACGATCATCAGGTCGGCCTGCCGCGGCCCCGGCGCGAGCGGGATGACACCCAGGCGCATAAAATCGTGCCGGCCCATCGAGGCGGCGATGAACTCGATCGCGCAGCACGCCAGGCCGAAGTTGAACACCCACAGCGAATAGCGCCGCCCCCAGTTCAAGACGATTCGCATCGGCTTGGGCGCATAGGCCGCGACCGGCCCCACGCGGGGGGTAGGCAGATCGACCGGCATGGTGCCCACCCTAGTCACGGCGCCGACCGTGGGCAGACCGGGCCCGCTGTCACCGTCAGGTCAGCTGCTCACGTCCAGGTCAGCAGGCCGCGTCGGACCGCGTGGGCTAGGCCGATCAGGATGATGCCGATGAAGACGCCGATCTCCACCAGGGACGCCGGCCCGAGATGGGTGCGCGCCACCAGCGCCCACGGGAAGAGATAGACGGCGTCCACCGCAAAGATCACATAAAGGAAGGCATAGGCGAGATAGCGCACCTGGGTTTGCGCCCAGTCCCGGCCGACCGGGTCGACGCCCGACTCATAGGTGCGCACCTTCATCGGGGTGGCCGCGCGCGGCGCCATCAGCCAGCGCGCCACCATGGCGGCGACGAAGAGGAGCACGCCGGCCCCGAGAACGGCGGCAACAACGGCATACGAGCCCACGACGTGGAAGCTTAGCCTCGCCTATGGCGCAAGCGTCCTACCATGGCACGGCGTGTGCGCACGCACCCGCCCGCACCCCTATTACAGAATCGCTAGGCATGGCTTCATCACTCGGCACCACAACGCACCTCGGCGGCGACATCACCGATCTCGGTATGCCGCGTCCGCACGGCCTCGACGGCATCCCGCGGCTCGCGGGCGACGCCGCGCTGACCAAGAAGGACTTCGCCTCCGATCAGGAAGTGCGCTGGTGCCCCGGCTGCGGGGACTACATCATCCTCAACACCGTGCAGTCCTTCCTGCCCGAGCTGGGGTTGCGCAAGGAGAACATCGTCTTCGTCTCGGGGATCGGCTGCTCCTCGCGCTTCCCCTACTACCTCGACACCTATGGGATGCACTCGATCCACGGCCGGGCGCCGGCGATTGCCACCGGGCTCGCCACCGCGCGCCCGGACCTGTCGGTCTGGGTAGTCACGGGTGACGGCGATGCCCTGTCCATCGGCGGCAATCACCTGATCCACGCGCTGCGGCGCAACGTCAACCTGACGATCCTGCTGTTCAACAACCGGATCTATGGGCTGACCAAGGGCCAGTACTCCCCCACCTCCGAGCAGGGCAAGATCACCAAGTCGACCCCGGCCGGGTCCGCGGACACGCCCTTCAACCCGGTCTCGCTCGCGCTCGGCGCCGAAGCGAGCTTCGTGGCCCGGAGCCTGGACAACGACCGCGCGCACCTGTCGACGATCCTGCGCGCGGCGGCCGCGCACCGCGGGACGGCGCTGGTGGAGATCTACCAGAACTGCCCGATCTTCAACGATGGAGCCTTCGATGCGATCAAGGACCGCGACCAGAAGCAGGCGCGGCTGATCCACTTGGAGCACGGTGCACCGGTCACGGTCGGTGCCGAGGGCAGCAGGCAGGTCCTCGTCCGCGGGGAGGACGGCCGGCTCGGATTCGTCCCCGAGGCCGAGGTGCCGGCCGATTCGCCGGCCATCGTCGTCCACGACGCGCACGACCCCGATCCGGCGCAGCAGTTCGCGATCAGCCGGCTCGACGACGCGAGCATGGCGCACGTGCCGATGGGCATCATCCGCCAGGTCGAGCGGCCGACCTATGACGACCTGGTCCGCGGTCAGATCGACGCGGCCGTCGCCACGGCGGGCGCGCCTGCCGGCGATGGCGACGTCGCGGCCCTGCTCGCCGGCAAGGACACCTGGACCGTGGGGTGAGTCCGGGGGCGGGCGCCGCGGACGGCAACCCCGGCGCGACCGCCGCGGACCATGTGCGGCGGGGCACGGCATACGGTCTCCTCGCCTATGGCATCTGGGGACTCTTTCCGCTCTATTTCCACGCGCTGAAGCCCGCCGGGGCCTGGGAAATCCTTGCCCACCGGATCGTCTGGACGATGCTGCTGTGCCTGGTCGTTCTCGCCGTGCGACGCGACTGGGCCTGGGCCAGGCAGGTGCTGCGCCACCGCTCGCTCGCGCTCGGTCTGACCGCGGCGGCCCTCCTCATCGCCGCGAACTGGGTCATCTATGTGCTCGCCGTGCTGGAGGGGCGCACCTACGAGGCGGCGTTGGGCTACTTCCTCAATCCGATCCTCACCGTCGGGCTCGGGGTCGTCGTCCTGGGGGAACGACTGCGCCGGCTGCAGTGGCTGGCGGTCGGTATCGGGGCGCTCGCCGCGGCCTATCTCGCCATCGCCGGCGGGAGTTTCCCGTGGGTGGCCCTGTCGCTAGCGACCTCCTTCGGGCTCTACGGCCTGCTGAAGAAGCGGGTCGGTGTCAGTCTGGAGCCGTGGCATTCGCTCTTCGCCGAGACCGCCGTCCTGACCCCGATCGCGATCGTCATCCTGATCGTCGTCGCGCCCTCGGGTGAGAGCACGTATGGCGCGGGGACCGGGCATACGGCCCTCCTCACGTTGTCGGGCGTCGTCACCGCGATCCCGCTGCTGCTTTTCGCGGCGGCCGCCCAACGGGTGCCGCTGGTGACGATCGGGCTGATTCAGTTCATGACGCCGGTGATGCAGTTGCTGGTGGGCGTCTGGCTGCTGCACGAGCAGGTGACACCCAAGCTTTGGGTGGGCTTCGGGATCGTCTGGCTCGCGCTGGTGGTTCTGACGACCGATTCGCTGCGGACCGCGCGACGGGCCCGCGCGATCGCCGCCGCCGACCCGTGGGAAGCCTGATTTCTCAGGAAGGGCTTGCGAGGATGTCCCTGTGAGTGATGCGCGCGCCAATCTGACGAAGTTCGCCTGGCTGTCCATCGCGGCGGCCGTGGTCACCATCGCCTTGAAATTCGGCGCCTATCTGCTCACGGGCTCGGTGGGCCTGCTTTCGGACGCCGCGGAGTCGATCGTCAATCTGGTGGCAGCTTTCGTGGCCCTGTTGGCGCTGCATGTGGCCGCGCAACCGGCGGATGACGATCACCACTTCGGGCATTCGAAGGCGGAGTATTTCTCGGCGGTCGTCGAGGGACTGATGATCTTTGTTGCGGCGACCTTCATCCTCTACACCTCCGTCCAACGCTTCCTCGACCCGCAGCCGCTGGAGAATGTCGGCATCGGCCTGGCGATCTCGGTGGGTGCCTCTGTGGTCAACGGGCTGGTCGCGCTGGTGTTGTTGCGCAATGGACGACGGCACAACTCGATCACTCTGGTGGCCGACGGCAAGCACCTGATGACGGATGTTTGGACCTCGGTCGGCGTCGTTTTGGGAGTGCTGCTGGTCGCACTCACCAACTGGGAGCGCCTCGACCCGATCATCGCTTTCGCGGTGGGCTGCAACATCATCTGGACCGGCTGGCACCTGATCCGCGAATCCGTCGACGGGCTGATGGACAAGGCGATCGACAGCGAACGCGCGGCCGCGATTACCGAGGTCTTGGCGCGGCATACGGGCCCCGAGATCGCCTATCACGGGCTGCGGACGCGCGAGGCCGGGCACAAGGTCTTCGGATCGCTGCACGTGACGGTGCCCGGCGACTGGACGGTGCAGGCCGGGCATGACCTGACCGAAGAGATCGAGACCGACCTGCGCGCGACGATCCCCGACCTGGACATGTCGGTGCACTTGGAGCCGCGCGAGGATCCGCGCTCCTATGAGGCGGGCGTCGAGCGACCGGCGGGGCTCTTCACGCAGGAGTGACCGACGGCTAGAGCGTGACGGGGGTGAAGCCGCGTTGCTGGATGCCGTCGATGATGGCCGGGAGGGCGGCGACGGTGCGGGACCGGTCGATGCTCTGCGGGTTCGGGCCGTCGAGGTGGCCGCCGTCGTGCATCAAGACGATCGCCCCGGACTCCAGGTCACCGAGCAAGGACCTGGCGCCGGCGGCCGGACCGTCTTTCAGCCGCGATTCCAGGCAGAGCGTCCAGTAGTAGCAGCGCAGCCCGGCCGCGGCCGTGCTCGCCACGACGGCCGGGCTTGTCCAGCCGCGAGGTGGGCGGAAGCGGTCCCCGGGCGTGGCTCCGAGCGTGACCAGGGTGCGCTGGGTGGTCGTCAGTTGCGCGTCGATGGCGGGGCCGGCGAGCGCATCGAGCCAGAGGTGATCGTGGGTGTGATTGCCGATCGTGTGCCCCCCGGCGCGGATCGCGTCGACCAGATCGGGGTAGCGCTCGGCGTTGCGACCGATCAGGAAGAAGGTCGCGTGCACACCGGCCGCGGCCAGCGCCGTCAGGACAGCCGGGGTGTAGGCCGGGTCCGGTCCGTCGTCGAAGGTGAGCGCGATCCGGCGCGGACCTGCGACGGCAAAGACGGCGTCCGGGTCGACCCGGCGCCGATCGTCGGTCGTGTCCGTATGCGCCGGCACCCGGCGTTGGCGCGCGGACGCCGTCTCGCCCACTGCGGCAGTGAGCAGGCAGGCCCCACCCCCGACTAGCAGCCCGCGCCGCGTCGGCGTCACCGAATCCCCCTGCCCCCGC
>NZ_DAOQZV010000197.1:0-6094 GCF_035343835.1 Nostocoides sp.
GATCAGCACCGGCGCGGCACGCACGCCGGCCAGCCACGCGGCGCGGGTGCTCCCTGACGGTGTCGCCGTGGCAGCGGGGGGCGCCGTTGCTGCAGGCGGCGGGATGGCTGAGGGCGGCGTGGCCGCCGCCCAGAAACGATCGCGATCGACGTCGGTGACCAGGGCGACATACGCCCATCCCTGGCTGAAGCCCGCGCTCGGTGCCCGGCCGGCGTCGGCGAGCAAACGGCATACGAGATCGGGGTCGACGGGCGCGTCGGCGCGAAAGCGGCGGGTCATCCGGCGCCGGCGTACGACCTGCGCGTAGTCCACGGGCGTCAGTGTGCCACCCGCTACCCGTGCGTGCTGCAGGCAGCAATCTGGCGTCTGTCAGGATGGGGGGCATGGACGGCGACGCTCTTCCTCCCGGCTATCCGCACGAGTGGGAGGCCGACGTCGTCCTGCGGGACGGCAGTGTCGGGCATGTGCGGCCCATCGTGCCGCAGGACGCCGACCGGGTGCGGCGTTTTCACGCCGGGCAGTCGGCCGAGTCGATCTATCTGCGCTTCTTCGCTCCGCTGAAAGAGTTGAGCGAGAAGGACATTCACCGATTCACCGAGGTCGATTATGTCGATCGGGTGGCACTCGTCGTGACCCACCGCGAGGAGATCATCGGCATCGGGCGTTATGACATGATCAGCCCCACGTCCGCCGAGGTGGCCTTCAACATCAGCGACCACTATCAGGGGCGGGGGATCGGGTCGGTGCTCCTGGAGCACCTGGCCGATATCGGCCGAGATGCCGGGCTGACCAGCTTCGAGGCCGAAGTGCTTCCGCAGAACCACCGGATGCTCGCCGTTTTCGCCGATGCCGGCTATGCGGTGTCGCGGCGTGTCGAGGATGGCGTGGTCGTCGTCCACTTCGACATCGAGCCGACGGAGAAGTCGGAGTCGGTGCGTCTGGCGCGGGAGCACCGTGCCGAATCACTGAGCATCTCCGGTCTGCTCGCGCCGCAGGTGCTCGCCGTGATCGGCGCGGGACGCACACCCGGTAGCGCCGGCCACGAGATATTGCGTCACCTCCTCGACGGCGGCTTCACCGGCCAGTTGTATGCCGTGAACCCCACCGCCGAGGAAATCCTCGGCGTGGAGACGCACCCCCGGGTCGCTGCCATCCCTGCTCAGGTCAATGTCGCCGTAGTGGCGGTGCCGGCGGCATCGGTGCTGGAGGTCGTCGACGACTGCGCTCAGGCCGGCGTGCACGCCGTCGTCATCGTCTCGGCGGGGTTCGCCGAGAAGGGCAAGGAGGGGCAGCGGCTGGAGCGGCGGCTGCTGCGCCTGGCGCGCGACAGCGGCATGCGGATTGTCGGGCCGAACTCCTTCGGCATCATCAATACGGCGTTGTCGATGAACGCTTCCCTTGCGCCGCAACGGATTCCAGCCGGGCATTTCGGGTTGTTCGCCCAGTCCGGCCCGCTGGGCATCGCGGTCCTACAATCGGCCGGGCGCCGCGGGCTGGGTCTGTCGAGCTTTGCGTCCGCCGGCAACCGGCTCGATGTCTCGGGCAACGACTTGATGCAGTACTGGATCGACGACGACCAGACGCACGGCGTCGGGCTCTACCTGGAGTCGATGGGTAATCCCCGCAAGTTCTCGCGGATCGCGCGCCGTCTGGCGATGGCGAAGCCGGTCATTGTCGTGAAGTCGGGGGTCTCGCGCCATGGCGCACCCCCCGGGCATCGGGTCCGCGAGACCGAGGTCGACCCGGCGGCATTCACCGCGATGCTGCGCCAGGCGGGCGTCGTGCACGTTGACACCATCCACCAGATGTTCGACGCCGCCCAGGTGTTGATCTATCAGCCGGAGCCGCCGGGAGACCGGGTCGCGATCGTCGGCAACTCGGTGCAGCTGTCGGCCCTTACCGCGCAGGCGGCCGAGAGCGCCGGACTGCGGATCGCGCACGGCCCGTCGAGCGTCGATGCGGAGGCGCCGCTGGATCAGTTCCGCAAAAAGCTCCAGAAAGCCTTCGCCGACCCCGGGGTGGACTCGGTCGTGGTGACCTTCACCCCGCCCCTGATCGGGCGCGAGGAGGAGGCCATCGCAATTATCGGCGAGGTGGCAGCTGGATCCGAAAAGACCTGTGTCGCAACGATGATCGGGACCCGCGGTATTGCTGACGGCCCGCCCCTGACCGTCGAGATGCCGACCGACGACGGCCGCGCGCCGCGCAAGCTCCCGCTCTACACCACCCCCGAGGACGCGATCCGCGCGCTCGGCCATGCGACGCGGTATGCCGCGTGGCGGCGCAAGGAGAAGGGCGATTTGCTCTCGCGCGCCGGCGTGGTCAAGGTCGGGGCTCAGGAGATCGTCGACGCCGCGCTGGCTGCCGAGCCGGGCGGTCTGATGCTGCCGCACGAGGAGGCGCGCAAGCTGCTCGCGACCTATGGCATCGACCTGTGGCCCCGCGTGCGGGTCACGAGTGCGGACGAGGCGGTCGCTGCCGCCGAGGAGGTCGGCTTCCCGGTGGTCGTGAAGTCGCTCTCGCCCATGGTGCGCGGCCAAGCGACACTCCAGGGCGTGCGGCTCGACCTGCCCAATGGGGATGCGGTCCGTGAGGCCTACGACTCGCTGGAAGACCGGCTTGCGGCCTACGACCGCGCGGCGTATGTCGTGCAGCGCATGGCGCACCCGGGCGTCTCCTGCGTCGTGGCCGGCACCGAGGACCACCTCTTCGGGCCGGTGGTGAGCTTTGCGATCGCCGGGCTGGCACACGACCTGCTCCATGACGTGGCCTACCGCATCCCGCCCCTGACCGATGTGGACGTGGACGAGTTGATCTCAGAAATCAAGGCGGCGCCGCTGCTCACCGGCTACAAGGGCGCGCCGCCGGTGGACCGCTTGGCGCTCGCAGATGTGGTCGGGCGGCTCTCGATGCTCTCCGACGACCTGCCCGAGCTGGCCTCGATCGTGCTCAACCCGGTGATCGCCCACCCTGCGGGGGTCGACGTCCTCGGTGCCGAGGTCGTGCTCGCGCCGCCGGCCAAGCGCAAGGACATCCGCCGGCGGGCCTTGACCTGACCGGTGGCGGATTCGACGGGCGATGCCCCGTGGCGTCCGCCGAGCGGAGCTCGCCGAGGCTGTCGGTGGCCTTTGGCATGATGACCGTATGTCGCCACGCAGGGGTTTGCCCGCCTTTCCGGCTCTGCCGCAGGGCCTGACCGTCGCCATCGAGCAGGCCGGCTATTACCCGGCGCTCGTCGCCGATGTCGTCGGTGCCGCGCTCGCCGGGGAGCCGGTCGTCTCCTTCCTCGTCCACCAGGAAACGACCTTCGACGCCGACGCCGTGCGCCGGCACGTCACCGTGCTCGTGCTCACCGACACGCGCCTGGTCATCGGTCATGCCGACGATCACTCCGACGATCCCCATGGCATGGAAGACGTGGCGACCGCCACCACCGAGTCGGTGCCCCTGCGATTCGTGCGTGGGGTGATGCTCACCCACGTGGTCGCCGACCCCCGCAACTATGTCCCCGGCTCGCTGGGACGGGAGATGACCTTGACGGTCGGGTGGGGCACCGTCAGCCGGGTTGACCTGCTGCCGGCGACCTGCGGAGACCCCGCCTGCGACGCCGACCACGGACTGGAGGGCACGATCGCCTCCGATGACCTGGTCTTGCGGCTGTCCGCGGACGCCGACGGGGACGGCGTCCTGACGCAGGGGATGGCCTTCGCCCACGCCCTGTCGGCGCGGATCGGGCGCTGAGGTGGCCCGGCCGCCGGGCTTCCATCCGCCGAGCTATACGCACACCAGCCTGCCGCAGGTGCTGCCGGCGCTCGCGGCGTCGCTCGGAGTTGACCTGGGCGGCGATGGAGTCGGCGCGGGCGGTGGGCCGGGCGCCGGGGGTGAGGCGACGGCATACGGGCTGGGGGTGCGGAGCGCGCGGCGCGCGGTGGTGGTGCTGCTCGACGGCCTGGGTCTGGAGTTGCTGCGGCGGCGCGCCGGGCACGCGCCGTTCCTGCGCTCCCTTCTGCCGGGGTCCCCCGATCTGACGTGCGGTTTCCCGTCGACGACGGCGACCTCGCTCGCGTCCTTCGGCACCGGCACGCCGCCCGGTGAGCACGGGCTGGTCGGCTACCAGGCGCGGATTCCCGGCACCGAGGTGATCTTCGATCACTTGTCATGGGAGAACGGCCCGGACCCGCGGGCGTGGCAGCCGGACGCGACGATCTTCGAGCGCGTGGCGGTCGACGGGGTGGCGGTGACCCGGATCGGGTTGCCCTATTTCGCCGGGTCCGGGCTGACCGTCGCCTCTCAGCGCGGTGGGCGCTTCGTCGGTGCCCGAAGCCTGTCGGAGGGCGTGAAGGCGGCAGTGCGGGCGGCGCGAGCCGACAAGCGGGCTCTGGTCTTCCTCTACTGGGGCGACATCGACAAGTTTGGTCACGTCCACGGCTGCGACTCCCCGGAGTGGACCGCGGCGCTTGAGGAGGCCGACACCCAGTTGCGCCGGCTCGCCGAACAGTTGCCGGCCGACGCGAGCCTGACGGTCACGGCGGATCACGGCATGGTCGACATCCCCTTCGCCGACCGGATCGACCTGGCGCGGGATGCCGAGTTGGACGACGGGGTCGTGGCCATCACCAATGAGCCGCGGGCGCCCCACGTCTACACGTTGCCGGGTGCGGCGACCGATGTCGCGGCCCGCTGGTCCGGGCGTTTCGGCGACCGCGCGCTGATCCTGACCCGCGAACAGGCCATCGACGAGGGCTGGTTCGGGCCGGTCGCGGCGCGCAATGCGGCGCGGATCGGGGACGTGGTCGCAGCCTTCGGTCCGGGGCTCGCCGTCGAGGACTCACGCACCTCCAAACCCATCCTGCTCTCGCTGCTCGGCATGCACGGGTCATTGACGTCGGCAGAGACCTCGGTCCCGCTGCTGCATCACGCGGCTTTGGCTGGCTGATCGCCCAGTCCCTGCTGCTCCGCGGCTTTTCCGCGTGAGGGGACCGCTTGACATCGACGACCCGGGTCATGATCGAGGTTCGTGAAGCGGTAGACGATTCGAACCGTCGACCGCTGCCCATCCCGTCACCGTCTGCACACAGCGTCGATCGCGGCGCATCCCAGCTGCACCGGGGGTTAGGGGATCAGCCTGTACTCCTGCGCGGGGCCGGCATCAGGGCAGCGGGCAGGCGTCGAGCTCAAGGGGTAGGACGTCCGCCGACAAGGCGGCCGCATGCGCGGCGCGGGAGTTCATCCGTCGCATGTAATGGCGGCGGCAGAGCACTTCGTACTCGACGACACCAGGAGCGGCGGCCTCGGTGTCGCCGACCACCACCTGTTCGCCCTCGACGACCATCACGCCGTCGACGACGCGCGCGTTGTGGGTGGCGCGGCGCCCGCACCAGCACAGGGCCTCGACCTGGAGCACCTGGACCTTGTCGGCCAGCTCGATCAGGCGCCGCGAACCGGGGAAGAGCTCGGTGCGAAAGTCGCTGGTGATCCCAAAGGCGAAGACATCGACGTCCATCTCATCGACTAGCCGGGCGAGTTGCTCGACCTGCGCGGGTGAGTAGAACTGGGCCTCGTCACAGATCACATAGTCGACGCGGTGCCCGCCGGTGCGGCGTTCGACGACGACATCCCAGAGGTCCAGGCCGTCGCTGACCTCGACGGCCGGCGTCGAGAGCCCCAGGCGCGAGGAGAGGACCGACTGACCGGCCCGGTCGAAGCGGGTGAAGATGAGCCCCGCCCGGCCCCGTGCGCGGTGGTTGTGATCCATCTGCAGGGCGAGGGTCGACTTCCCGCAATCCATCGTCCCGGAGAAGAACACCAGCTCGGCCACGATCGGCAACCCTATGCGCACATCGAGAGTCGGAAACACGCCGTATGCCGTTCCGTGCGCCCGGCGTGTCACCGACTGTCGACTTCGGGGCGCCGCGTGATTCAGTCTTGGGCGTCCTTGGCAGGTCCGAACATCACGTCGTTCCAGTTGGGCACGCCCACCCTGCCCTTGCGCCGGCCGCTCGAGGCCGGCGGGGCCGGCTTCGGCGGTCCGGGTTTGGGCGCCTGGGGCGGTGGCGGTGCCTCGGGCTGTGACGACGCGGAGTTCGCGTCAGGG
>NZ_DAOQZV010000198.1:0-6078 GCF_035343835.1 Nostocoides sp.
GACATTCGCGACGATCAGCGGCCTACCCGGGGCCAGAGAAGGTGACCACACCTAGCCACTCCGGTGCTCGATCGCGGCACGGTCTATCTGCGCTCGTACACCTACCTCGGCGCTGTCCGTGCCTCCGACGGGGCCGTTCTGTGGTCTCGCTACGAGCCCTTCACCTCAGTGCCCGTGATCGTCGGCGGAATTCTCTACACGGCGATGCGAGCGACACCGGCTCGGTCCTGCGCGCCTACGACACGTCTACCGGCGACGTGCTCTGGTCGAAGACCACAGCGGTGGCGAGTCCGACGCTCGCGGCGGCCGGAGACCTGATCATCGCCGTCACGCACTACTACTCCAGCTACATCTACGGCTTCGACCGGACAACCGGCGAGTTGGCTAGGGACGGAGGCGCAATCAGCACCACGGCCCAAGCATCGGGCGGCGCCACCGTGGCTGGCGGCCGGATCTACGTCCACAGTTGGGAGAAGGGCATCCGGGTCTTCGCTCCCCCGACGTGACCTATCGATCAGACACCGGAGACCAGGTGACCCTACTGACGGTCAGGAACGCCTACGGGGTATCACAATGTGCGCATGCACGCACCTACAGTCCCGCTCGATGGTCTGCAGGTATGCGTGCTCGGCGGCCTCACCCTTTCTGTCGACGGCCGGCCGGTCGTCGTCAGGGGTGTCGTCCGTCGGCGGCTCCCACTGGCCTTGCTGGCCACCCCCACCTGGCTCAGCAGTGACGCGCTGGTCGACGCCATCTGGCCGGCTGGGGGTGGGTCGCCCCAGACCCTGCACGTCCATGTGTTCCGGCTCCGGCGCGATCTCGACCCGGCCAACTCCCGAGGCAGCCGCTGGCTCGCCTCGAGCACGGACGGTTATCGGTTCAGGCCGGATGTGGTGGACATCGACACTGTCGAGCGCGATCTCCTCGAGGCCGACCACATCGCCGGTATCGATCCTTCCGGCGCCGCACAACGCCTGCGCACAGCGATCGACCGCATTCATCAGCCAGTCACCGAAGATCTGCCAGCCTGGGAGGCTCGCGTGCGTCGCCTTCACCAGCGGCGACGCACCGCCGAGGAGACGTGGGCCGGCCTTCTGGTGGACGCTGGTCGAGGTCGAGTCCCGCGACCGGATCCTCGAACTCGCGCGCCGAGCCCGAACGCGAGACCCGGTGGGTGCTCGCCATGCGGGCGCTCGCCCAAGCCCGGCGCACGCGGGAGGCGCTCTCGGCATACGGCAAGGGTCGAGCTGTCCTGGTGCAGGAGTTCGGCATCGAACCCGGCCGCGAGATGCACCTGTGCCACCAGCAGCTGCTTCGCAATGCCGCCGACCCGATCCTGGCCACCGGCAGCCGGGCGACCCTCCCACGTGCCGTTCCTCGTCCGATGACGCCGTTCGTCGGGCGGGAAGAGCAACTCGATCTGCTCGGACGCATCGTGGCCCGCCACCAGATCGTGACCCTCCACGGACTCGGCGGGATCGGCAAGTCGCGCCTGATCATCGAATGGATCCATCGCACCGGGCATGCCGGTGTGACCCATTGGGTTGATCTGCGTGGAGTCCGCCCCGACGACGTCGCTCACCGGGTCGCCACCGCGATGGGGATGACGCCGGGTGACAGCACCACGACCCGCTGCCTCGACGCCATTATCTTCGGAGCCGGCCCGGCGCCGACCACCGTCGTCCTCGACAACGCCGATGAGGTGACCGGCGAGACTGGGCTGCTGTGCCTGGCGGTGACCACTGCCCTGCCGCAGGTGACGATCGTCGTCACATCGCGCACCACATTGGGTGTCAGTGGCGAACGCCCCTTGTTGATCCCGCCGCTGAACCCCGAGGATGCCCTCGAACTTGCTGCCGAGCGGCTGGGCACTGACGATCAGGAGCGCATTCGCCGGATCGCGACCCGCAGTGGCGGCCTCCCCCTCGCCATCGAACTACTGTCCGGAGCAGCCGGCGACGACGACGGCGATCATGCGGTCGGCGAACTCACCGCACTGGTCAACGACAGCATGACGCAGCTCTCGGCCGAGGCCGACCGCCTGCTGCGGGTGTTGCGCCAGCTCCCCGGTGGGGCACCTGCCTCGCTGGTGGACCTGATCGCCGGTGGCTCCGTCCCGCGTCAGCGCCTCCTTCGCGAGTTGGTGGCGACCTCCCTGGTGGTGACCGAGACGCGCGGGGGGTAACCCCCGCCCTGCGCTACCGGGTGCTGCCGCCGGTGGCCGAGTTGGAGGCGGTATGGGAGGCGGGTGCGGTTCACGGCGAGCCCCTTGCCTCCGAGGCCCTCGAGGCCTGGTTGACTTTGAGGCTGCGGACCCGCTACGCCGCGGTCCCGTCGGTCGCCGGAATCAATGACGCCGCGAGCGAATGGACCAATCTGGACCCGGCGCTGGCCCGATGGGCCACGTCCGACCCCGCCGTGATCCTGCGACTCGCGACCGGCTTGACCGACTTCTTTGCTTATTTCGGCAGAGCGCAGGAGGGTCATGCCTGGTTGACGGCGGCGCTGGACGGATCGGTCGAGGGTTCCGACCCGCTCGGCCGAGCGAGCGCGCTGATCGGTTTGACGCGCGGCGGTGGCCTGGCGCGCTTCGCCACCCACCTGCGTTGCTGGACCAGGCCATCGGCCTGCTCGAATCGACGGATCCGCCCGAGAAGTCGCTGACGGCGATGGCGTACGCCTTCCGCAGCGTGGGACGTGCGTGGTCCGGGCTGCGGGCCGACGCGCTCAGCGATCTCTCGTCCGCGACCGCGGCGGCCCAGGCTGCCGGTTACCCGTGGGTCGATGCCAATGTGCGCCAACTGGGCATGGCCATCGACAGCACCGATGTCACGTCACCGGATGCGACGGACGGCTTTATCGAGGTGGCCGAGACCTTCACAGCGCTCGGCGACGCCCACGCTGCCGTTGTCACCCTGCAGTTCGCCCTCGGGCTGAGCCGAGTCCGGGCTAATGGGCGCGTCCAGGAACTCCAGCGCCGCCTGCTCGCCTGCGCAAAGGGGGACGCCTCGCCGGTCACCGCCGCCCTGATGGCTCAGGAAGTCGCCCGGACGACCGCCGAACAGGGCGGGAACCTCCTGCTCACCACCGAACTCGCGGACGCCCTCGCCGTCCTGGAGCGCAGCGGGAATCACCGGACGGCTGCGGTGATCCGCCGAGACATCGGACTGGCGATGCTCGATCGCGACGAGCGCGCGGTGGCGGAGTTGACATTACGCGAGGCATCCGCGCGGCTGGGCCATTTCGACCCGGGATCGGCCGCCCTGGCCGCCGCCGGGCTGGCCAGCCTGCATCCCGGCTCCTCGCTGGCTGCCCAACTGGCGGGGTTGGCGTGGGCCTGCGCGGAGTCGGGTCAGGGCGTGCCGCCCACGCCCACGACCCGGGAGCGGCTGACCACGCTCATCGGTCCCCCACCCGCAACACTTCCCGAGCCCGCCTCTGCCGGCGAGGCACTGCGGGCGCTGCTGCACGCGCCCTGAGCACCCCGACACCCGCGTGGTGCCGATCGAGGCCCCGGGCGCCTAGCAGGCGCGCCGGCAAATGGGTGGCATCCCCGGCGGTCCGGGCCGGATCGCTCCCGGAGCTCACGGTCGGGCT
This sequence comes from Nostocoides sp., assembly GCF_035343835.1. Lineage (NCBI taxonomy): Bacteria > Bacillati > Actinomycetota > Actinomycetes > Micrococcales > Intrasporangiaceae > Nostocoides > Nostocoides sp. The sequence goes on from NZ_DAOQZV010000198.1 coordinate 3,598, forward strand.
GCGGCGGTCGGGCCGCCTGAGCGGGAGCGGATGAACGGCATACGCTCGCCGCATGCCGCCCGCTCCCCTCCGCGCGTCCCTGCGCGTCGCGCTCGCGGCGGCGCTCGTCGGCGCCGGGATCGCAGTTGCCCCGACCGCGGCATCCGCTCAGGAGGGCATCCGGGTTACGGGGACGGCGCACTACGACGTGCGCGATGATGGCTCGCCGGTCGAGGTCACGACAACCATCACGTTCACCAATGTCCAGCCCTCGACCGCCACGACCTACTACTACTGGTCGGAGTATGCGCTGTGGCTGCCCACGGGCGTCAAGGGCTTGCGCGCGACCTCCAACGGCGCGCCCGTGAGCGTGTCGACGAGGACCCAGCAGGGCTTCGATTATGCCAATCTCGCTTTCCCGTCGCGGCTGCTCTATGGCCAGTCACGCACCATCGAGGTGCGCTACACGATTCCGGGCGGCACCTTCCGGTCGAAGGACGCCGCGCGCGTCGGGCCGGGTTTCGCCAGTTTCGAGGTCTACAGTCCCGGTGACGCCGGGGCCGCCACCATCGACATCACCGCGCCCCGCTGGATGGCCTTGACCCTCAATGCTTCCTATGACTCCACCGAGGACGGCGATCTGCGGACATCGACCTTCCACGGCGGCGGCGAGAGTGGCCTATGGGCACGGATGGCGCTGCGCGATGAGAGCCAGAAGACCACCAAGACGCTGGCGATCGGCTCGGACTCCTTCACGATCGAGGCCTTCCCCGGGGACAAAGTCTGGCTGAGCTATATCGCCAAGGCCCTGCCCGATGCCGTGCCCGCCCTGGTGAAGGAGGCCGGTGCGCCCTGGCCGGATGGGAAGGTGACGATCCAGGAGGACGCCACCAACAATGTCAGCGGCTACGACGGACGTTACAACGGCGGCACCATCACCATCTCCGAGAAGCTCGAGCCCGCCCTGCTCTATCACGAGCTCGCGCACGCCTGGGCGAACTACGACCACCTGCAAGGACGGTGGCTCGTCGAGGGTCTGGCCGGCGCGCTGACGACGCGCGCGGCCAAGGCGCTCGGCACCAAGGACGAGGACCACCTGCCGGTGACGCGGAGCGCGAATAATGCCTTCGCCCTGGCCGATTGGCCAACCGGATCACGAGAGTCCACGCCTAATGAGGCGTATGGCTACCCGGCCTCCTGGTGGGTGGTCGACCACCTGCTCTCGGGGTCAACGAAGGCCACCACCGGAGACCTCGTCGACGGCCTCGTCACCCGCGCGAGCCCGTATGCGATCCCGGGCGAGTCACCCCTCACCGCGGCCAACTCGGGGTGGCGACAGGCATACGACCTGTTCGCCATAACGGGCGGCAACGCCAAGACCGACGCGATCATGCGCGAGTGGGTGATCGGCAAGGACGACCTCGGCGAACTGAGCGAACGCGCCGCGGCGCGCAAGACGTATGCCGCGTTCGACAAGAGCGACGGGACGTGGTCACCGCCGCGCGGCGTGCGTGTGCCGATGGCGACGTGGGACTACGGGGCGGCCGGTCGCGCGATGCTGGACGCGACAAGCCCGGCCAAGGCCGCGGCGGGACTGACCAGGGCTGCCCAGCCGGCCGGGCTGACCTTCCCCACCGTGCGCAAGTCCTATGAGGCGGCCAACTCGGTCGCGCAATATCGGTCGCTGACAAGGCAATTGACCGCCCTTACGGCTGCGACGACCGACTACCGCGCGACTGCGGACGCCGTTGCGCAGCCATCCAATCTCTTCGAGCGGATCGGCCGGTCGCTGGCGTCTCCGAGCGCGGATGTGCAGGCGGCCCGCGCCGAGCTGGATCGTGGCGACGCCGCCGCGGCAACCGCAGCACTGAGCGCTGCGCGGGCCGCCGACCACCGCTCGCAGACCATCGGGATCGGGGCCGCCAGCGGGGTGTCCGCCCTCGTGGTCCTGCTCGGCGGCATGGCCGCCTGGCGACGGCGGCGCAGGCTACGCCCTCATTCCGCGATGTGAGACTCGAACGTCGATTGAGTCCAGTTGCCGGGATGCAGCCGGCAATTCTCGAGCTTATCGACGTGCAATTTCTCGGCAACGGACATTGTGAAGCCGGTGATGTGTCCGGCGGCGGCGACATTGGAAGCGTGCACGGCGTCGATCGAAGAGATCCTCCTCGCCGTCATGCGCCCCGTCGACCCACAGGCCACGCTGATCTTTTCGTCGGCGCGGGTGAAATGCAATGTTTTTCCGTCCCGCACCCACCCATATTTGGCTCCGCTCGAACTGAGCACATATCCAGGGCACACGTCGACATCACACCTCTTTGTCCTGAACGTCCACGTGCTGGCCGGCAGCGCATCCACGGGGGCGCCTTTCGGCACCACCGAGACGATTCTCGGCGAATTCCGGTAGGTCGGACCAAACGCGTTGACCGACAGCGTTGGCGCGGCAGCGTCAGCAGCGTCACGGTGAGAGCCGCTCCCGCCACCGAGGTGATCGTTGCCGTG
>NZ_DAOQZV010000199.1:0-6061 GCF_035343835.1 Nostocoides sp.
ATGAGTCGGTGGCGGGCCTGACGGACGCGGCGGCATACGCGTCGGCGTATCCGACCACATGGGATCAGCTCAAGGCCGGGGTCGCGGGGTGGACACAGTGAGCGCTCCTGATCCTCGGGCGGCGCCGATGCTGAGCGCTGGGCAGGTGCCACGGGTGCGGGTGGAGGCGACGCTGCTGCCGGTCGGGGGTGGCGCGGTTCCGCTGCCGGTGTCGTCGGCGCGGCGACGCTCGTCGGCCGGCTATGTGCATCGTCACGAGCTGACTTTGGTAGTGCCGGACCTGCCGGACCGTCCGCGGCTGGATTTGGGCGCCGGGCACATGGTGATGGTGTCGACGTCGATCCGCGCGGGTCGAGAGTGGGTGAATGCGCCGCAAGGGGTCTACCGGATCACGGATGCGCCGCGGGATAGCGCGGGCACGTGGTCGCTGACGGGCAAGTCGGAGGAGTATGTGGCGCAGCGGGCGGACCTGCTGTGCGACGTCAAGGCCGAGGGTTCGGCGCTTGAGTTCCTGGCCACGATGATCCAGGGAGCATGCCCGGACGCGCGGCTACTCGCGGACGTCTCGGATGTGCCGTTGGCGGCCACGAAATGCGAGTCTGGCCAGTCCGGCTCTCGGTGGTCGGCGATCGAGTCGGTGGCCGCCGCGTGCGGCTGGTCGGTGTGGTGCGACTTGCGCGGCGTGTGGCGGGTCGGTCCGCGCCGGCGCGTAGAGGGCTCCCCAGATTGGTCGGTGCGCAAGGGCGCGTCGGCGGTGTCGTGGGGGTCGGCCCGCTCGGACGCGGAGACGTACAACGTGGTCGTAGTGCGGGACCGGGACCGCCGCTTTTGGGGCATCGCGGTCGACGACCGGCCGGGCTCCCCGACATATGTGGGTGCGGATGTCGTGCAGTGGTCTCGTTCCGCGCGGACGCGCGGGCTCAATGCCATGCCGCGCACTTACGGACTTTATGCGCATGTCGTCGAGATGGACGGCATCGGCTCGGACGCACAGGCGGAGGCGGCGGCACAAGACGCGCTCGCGGGGTCAGCGTCGGTGCGTCGATCGCTCGAGGTCGTTTCGTCGTGGCAGCCGTGGGCCGATGTGGATGACCTGCTGCTGATCGACACGGAGGCGCCCGCGGTGCTGGCCGTGCTGGATGGGGTGGATGTGGACCTGACAGGCGATTCTTCGATGCGATTGGAGGTCCGCTCGTGACCGATGTAGACGCGATTTCCGGTGTGCCGGTGGGTGATCCGAGCAATGCGAGCTTCCCGGCGCAGCTGACGGCCTCGGTGGAGGCTTTATCGCGGCTCGTGGTCAATCGGTGGGACTCGCTGACCCTCCGGTCCGCGGCGTACGCGGCATCCGGGGAGGATCCGCAGGTGGGCGAGGTCTTCACCTTGAGTGAAGACCCGGGCGCCTTCTATGTGGCCACGGCGGCGGACGTGAACGCGTGGACACGGATCACGCCGGGCCGCAAGGAGCTGTCCGGGCAGGCGCGCGTAGATTGGCCGTCAGGTGGCGGCCCGGCGTCGGTGAACAGTCGCGTGGCGATCCCGGTGGGCACCTTTGGCACGGATCGCCCGATCGTCATGCTGACGGCAATCAACGGCCCTGGCGGCGGCGGGATGCCGGTCGTATTCACTCTCACCAAGAACAACAGCGACACCCCGTCGAGCGAGGTGACGCCCACCGACTTCGGTATCCAGGGCTTCACCATCGGCGAGGGGTTCTCAGGCTCGGGTGTCTTCCGCTACTGCCACTTCTTCGCGGTGGCCCGTGACCTGGCCGGCTCCATCGTGGCGACCCCGGCTACGGGCTGATGCCGATCCGGACGCTGCCCTATCAGGGGCAGCCGGGTGAGCAGGCGGCGCCGGAGAGTGAGGTCCGCGGGCGTGTCACCTGGGATCAGGTGGCGGGTAAGCCGGCGGCTTTCCCGCCGATCGCGCACGTGCACCAGCCGCAGGATATTGACGGGCTGAATCTGTGGATTCTGAGTCAGGCCGCGACCTTTCTTCCAGGTGCGACCTTCACGGCTTATTGCCGTGCGGGAGTGTGGGATTTGCGCGGCTGGTACGGGATGCTTGGCGGACGCAAGGAGGTCACCTTTGTCTGGGTGGCCATGTCCCCGACCGACCCGCCGCCGCCGACTACGGGCGGCGCTTATGCCATTCCCGGGCATGACCTGTACGTACCGGTGGGCGGCACGATCCGGATCGTCGAGGGCGACGCGGGCCCGGGTGATATCGAGTACGACGCGCTCGCCCTGGCGTGGGACGTCGAGCGGTTGGTGCCGGCGGGCGAGATCGAGTACGGCCCAATGTCCTTGACGTGGGACGTGCAGCGGGCGGCCCCGACGAGCATCGAGTACACGTCACTGGCGCTGTCGTGGGACGTGAAACGTGTGGCTGACGCGAGCAAGCCGAAGGGTCTGCTGGGCGGCACGATGGGCCGCTCGCTCAGCGACACGCTGGGCATCCTGGACGCGATCGTCAAGCCGGGGATCATCTCGGCTTCGCGGCCGCGGTCCACGGTGATCGAGGTCGACTGGGACGCCTTTCAGTCCGCACGCGGGTCACTCGTCACGGCGAAGGTGAACGCGCTCAGGGCGGATATCGCCACGGCGAGGACTAACGGGCTCAACGTCTTTATCCGGCCCTTCCACGGCATGTATGCGCCGACGTGGGCAAAGGACTTGGTCGGCATCCTGGGCTTCCGCGAGACCGCGGGCGCCGAGCCGTACTGGTACACGAATGACGGCGCGGACGGGGACGACACTAAGCCGGCCGCCCCATCTACGCGCACGAAGCCGGTAGCGGATCGCTGGTTTCCGCTGAAGAAGCCGATCCCGAACTGGACGGACCCGCTGTATTGGCAGCTGGTGCGGGAGTTTCACGAGCTCCTGGCGGCGGCGATCGGCGACGAGCCGAACCTCGTGGCCATCGCGATGAGCCTGCCGATGACGCAGTACGCCGAGCCTTGCATCAAGCAGTTCTCGTTGCCAGAGAACCGGATTGCGTCGCTGCACTGCTGGAAGAAGGTGGCCGGCGCATGGGTGGAGCAATCCGGGCACTACACGCTGGCGGGTGATCTCGCGTCCTTTACCGAGGGCTTCGATATCTGGAATGACATTTGGACCCCGCGCGGCGTGGCGACGGCGGTTTCCTACAACCCGCATCAGTCGATCAACTCGGCAGACCCGCCCGGCATGTCGAGCAGTGACGACCGGACCCTGGCGCTCATGGATGAGCAGATCGCCAAGTTCGGGTCTAAGTTCGCGATCCTCGAAAACAACTCGATTGCAGCGATGCTCGTATCCGGCGTCTGGAAGTTCGAGGGCTATGCCGCGATCTACGCGCGGATGAAGTCGTTGCACGCCTCGACGGGTGTGCGTCTGCATTTCCAGACAGAGACGAAGGTCAAGCACCAGAAGAAGGACGACCCTACGTCGCCCCTCAACACTCACAAGCTCGCGGCCGAGTACGGGGCGATGTCGGTGGAGATCACGCGCGGCGGGCACCTGGCGGCCGCGCGTGTCGACCCGGGCGTGGGCTCGGGCTGGACGGCCTGGACCACGGCCGACGCGACCGCCGTCAACAACGCCTGTACGGCCAACGTCCCGGCATGGTGGTCATGAAAGGAGCAGCGCCGCAATGGCTTTCACTGCATCGGATCTAGCGGTCCGACTCTCGACAGGCTCGGCGGGGACGGCGGGCAACACGTCCACCTCCACCCCGAACGCATCCCTCGGAAAGTACATCTCGACCACGTCGGCGGGGCCTGCGCTTTTCGACACGATCAGCGACGCGGAGAACAAGGGCAGCGTCATCGACTACCGGTGCTTCTTCGTGGTCAACACGCACGCCACCGACGCGATGCCGGGGCTCAAGGTCTGGATTAAGGCGCAGGTGCCGGGAGCGGCGTCGGCGTCGATCGCGGTGGACCCGAACCCGGCGACTCCGATCGGGTCCACGACCGCGCAGGCCGTGGTCATTGCGACGGAGACGACCACACCCTCGGGCATGACCTTCTCGGCGCCAGTGACGGACGCAACGGCACTGATCATCGGCGACCTTCCGGCGGGGTCGTGTCGCGCGATCTGGGTCAAGCGCGCTGCTGCCGACAGCCCGGCGCTGGCCGGCGACGGCGTAACCCTCGGATTCAAGTCCACGCAGGTCTAAAGCCTTGCACACCAAGACGATTCGAGAGGTGTACTGAATGGCTCGCATCCCCGTCGGCGGTACGGCTACCGTCGATCAGCTCGGGAAGGTCGCAACCCCGGGCGCGTCGGCGGTGCTGTATCTGACGCGGCTGGGTGGCACTCCGATCGCGGACGTGATCGACGAGGCGGGTGCTGCGATCCCGGGCGGGATCATCACCATCCCGGCTGACGGGATTTTCCCGCTCGTGCGGCCGGAAGTCGGCGCGCTGACGGCCGTATGGGTGAGCGTGAACGGTGGTCCGCGTCAATGGCTGCCGGCGCACAACTTGGGGGCCGGTGGCGGGACTGTCACTGTGGATTCGGGGCAGACCCTCTCCACCCTGTCGGAACGCGCGGCGCCGCCGACCCGGAAAGCGGTCTCCGCGGGGACGCTGCGGATCGTCGTCATGGGCGACAGCAAGATCGAGGGCGTGGGCGCGAGCGACCGCGAGCACGCCTGGCAGAGGAAGCTACTGGCAACATTGCGGGCGACCTACGGGTCTGCCGACACCGGATACGGCTACTGGCCGGCGATCTCGGGACACCCTTTCGTCGTGCCCAACCCGGCGCTCGCCGGTGCGTCCGCGACGGCATTGCCCAATGCCTACGGGCTGGGCATGAAGGCGGTCCGGCTCGGCATTAACGACACCCTCACCTACCCGGCCCAGCAGGCCACCAAGATCACGGTCTTCTACGCGCGCACCATGTTTTTCGGCGGGACCGCGAACGTCCTCATCGACGGCGCGGTTGTCGGGTCGATCAACTCTGCCGGCGCCGAAGAGTCCGGGCGCACCGTTTCGTACACGGTGGCGGCAGGGGCGCACACTGTCCAGATCAAGGGCACCTCGGGATCGGCTAGCGCGGTCGTCGAGGGCGTTTGCTTTGAGACGGCCACGTCTGGGGTGAAGCTGTACGACGGCGCTCATGGCGGCTACCGCGCGGACCTGTACGCCCAAGGTGGCGCCGACATCGGTTCGTACGATGCGGACGACCGGCATTACGAGGCCGTCGCGACTGTCAACCCGCACTTGGTGGTCATCGGCCTAGGTGCTAACGACATGGCCGGCGTTACTGGCGGCTTCGGTGTCCCGGTCAACGCGACCGCGTTCGGGTCTTACCTGCTGACCATTGTGACGCGCCTGCGAGCGGCGGCCCCCGGGTGCGCCATCGTCTTCGTGATGTCCACGCGGCGGCTTGAGGACACGGCCAATCCCGAGATCCTGACCGAGCACGAGGAGGCCGCGCGGGAGGCTATCGGTTCCCTGCCGGGTGTCACCATCCTCTACGAGTCCAGCCTGTGGCTGCCGAACACCAGTGCGCCGCAAGACGAACTCGGATGGCTGGCCGACTCCGTGCACCCGTCGGACCTGGGTCATGCCGAGATCGCGAGGCATGTCGCGGACCGTCTGGGCGAGGACCCGCGGCTCGCGGATGCGCGGACCCCGACTGGTGCGGCGGGTGGCGGGCTGACTGGCACCTACCCGAATCCGACTGTGGCCGCCGTCCGTGGCGTGACCGTGTCGGCTACAGCGCCGACGGCGGGTCAGGTGCTCACCGCATCGTCGGGTACGGCGGCGGGGTGGACCACACCAGCCGCAGGCGCCGGGGATGCCACGACTACCACTAAGGGTGTTGTGCAGCTCGCCGGGGACCTAGCGGGCACGGCGGCGGCACCCACCGTCGCGAAGGTCAACGGGACCACGCCGGCCGCGACCGGCCTCGCATTGCTCGGTGCCGCGAGCGCTGCAGCGGCGAAGACCACGCTCGCGCTAGTGAAGGCCGATGTGGGACTGGGCAGCGTCGACAACACGTCGGACGCCGCCAAGCCGGTCTCGACGGCCACCGCTACCGCGCTCGCCGGCAAGGCTCCCTCGGTC
>NZ_DAOQZV010000200.1:0-6051 GCF_035343835.1 Nostocoides sp.
GCGCGGGTGGTTGCACCTGGGGATGGCGCCGCTGGCGACCATCCTCGGATTACTGGTTGGCGGCCCAGGAGATCGTCTGGTCGCGTTGGCGGCGTCACGGATCTGCAGTTCCTCGGAGTAGCTGGTCGTGGTGACCATGGCGTCCGCCCAGCGGCCCACGGGGGCGGGCCCGGTTGCGGCCGCTACTGCGGTACCGAGATCGGCGCCTCCCACCGGAAGCGCACCGACTGACCGGGTCGTACCTGCCCGGCGTATGGCAGGTCGTCGGGATGGACGACCGCGATCACCGGATAGCCCCCGGTGACCGGGTGGTCGGCGAGGAAGATCAGAGGTTGGCCATCGGCCGGGACCTGGACCGCACCCTCCACCAGGCCCTCGGAGAGCAGTTCCTCGGTCCGGCTGCGCCCCAGGGCCGGCCCGGTCAGGCGCACGCCGATGCGGTCGGCGTGCGCCGACACGGCATACGTGGTCTCCCCGAATGTGCGCCGCGCGGCGGCGGTGAACCAGTCGGCGCGGGGGCCGGGGACCACGCGCAGTTCCACCACGGGTGGCAGGGAGCGCTGGGCGACGTGGTCGACGCCGGGGATCGGACCGTTCGGGGTGCCCAGGGGTATGCGGTCACCATCACCTAGGCGCGCCGGCCCGATGCCGGAGAGCAGGTCGGTAGCGCGCGAGCCGAGCACCGGGGGCACATCGATCCCGCCGCGGATCGCGACATACGTCCGGACTCCGCTGTCCGGACGACCGAGTTCCAGGACCTGCTCGGCGCGCAGGTGCAGGGCCGCGCAGGCGTCGTGGGCGCGTCCGTCGATGTGCACCGGGGTCGGGGCCCCGGCCGTAGCTAGCAGCAGGTCGCAGCCAGCCCGGACGGCGAGCCCGCCGAAGGTGACTTCCAGCCCGGCGGCATTCTCGGGGTTGCCGACCAAGCGATTGGCCAGGCGCAGGCTGGGGCGGTCGAGGGCCCCGGACCGGCCGACGCCGAGGTGCGCGGACCCGATCCGCCCGAGGTCCTGGACGGTGGTCAGTGCCCCGGCGCGCAGGATCTCCAACATCAGGCCGCCTCGATAAAGCGCACCCGGGTCCCGGCGGTTAGCAGGGCCGGCGGGGTGCGGTTCAGATCCCAGAGCACCATGTCCGTATGTCCGAGTAACTGCCACCCACCGGGCCCCTGGCGCGGATAGATGCCGGTGAACTCGCTGGCCAGGGCCACCGAACCGGCAGGTACGCGGGTGCGGGGAGTGGCGCGTCGGGGCACCTGGAGGCGCGGGTCGCCGCCGGCAATATAGGCGAAGCCGGGCGCGAAGCCAGCGAAGGCCACCACATACTCGCCGGCCAGATGAGTGCGGACAACCTCCGCCTCGCTCATCCCGGTGAGCTGCGCGATCTCGGGGAGGTCCGCGCCGTCATACCGGACCGGGACCTGCACCAGCGCGCTCGATTCGCTGGCGCGCACATCGGCCAGGTTCACCCCCCGCACGTGCGCCGCGACTCGGGCGTGGGTGGTACTCGCATCGAAACGCAGCAGCAGAGTCCGGGCGGCGGGCACCAGGTCCTCGACCCCGGCGGGCGGGTCGGCGCGCAGGGCGGCATACAGCGCCAACACCTCGTCCAGATCGGCGCATTCGACGAGCAGGCCACGGTGGCCCGCCGGGAGCAGATGTCTCACGACGCGAACGGTCGCAGCTCGACCCCGGCCGCATCGAGCGCCCGGCGTACGGCCTGGGCGATCTCCACGGCACCGGCGGTGTCTCCGTGCACGCAGATCGAGTCGGCGGGCACGCTCACCTCGCTGCCATCGACCGCGACGATCACCCCTTCGGTGACGAGCCGGACGCAGCGGGCGGCGATCTCCTGCGGGTCGTGCAACACCGCGCCGGGCTCCCGTCGGGAGACCAGCAGACCCGCGGCCGTATAAGCGCGATCGGCGAAGGCCTCGGCCATCGTGGGCAGCCCGGCCGCCGCGGCGGCGCTGAGCAGCTCCGAGTCGGGCAGGCCGAGGACGGGGAGGCTGGCGTCATACGCCTGCACGGCGGCGACGACGGCCCCGGCCGTATGTGGATCGACCGCCGCCTTGTTGTAGAGCGCGCCGTGCGGCTTGACGTAGCGCACGCGGGTGCCGCATACCCGGGCGATGCCGTCCAGGGCCCCGATCTGGTAGATCACCTCATCGGTCAACTCGGACGGCTCGACGTCCATGGTGCGGCGGCCGAACCCGGCCAGATCGCGATAGCTGACCTGGGCGCCGACACTGACCCCGCGGGCGGCGGCCCGAGCACACACCTGACGCAGTGTGCTCGGGTCGCCGGCATGGAACCCGCACGCGACATTGGCGCTGGTGACAAGCTCCAGCATCGCGTCGTCGTCGCCGAGTACCCAGCGCCCAAAGCTCTCGCCCAGGTCGCTGTTGAGGTCCACCCGCCGCGCGTTCACCCTCGGATCATCCCGCGCTCTCGGCGAGCTGGCCGTGCAGGGGATCCTCCTCAAGGTCGGCGTGGGCCGTCTCGGGGGCGGCGAGCACGCAGATCACGCAGAGCACCAGCATGGCGATCACGTAGATGACGATCGGCCACGCGCTGTCGTACTTCTTCAGCAGCGCCGTGGAGATGATCGGCGCGAGCGCGCCACCGAGGATGCCCGCGAGCTGATAGCCCATCGAGGCGCCGGTGTAGCGCACCCGAGTCGGGAACATCTCGCTGATGAAGGAGGCCTGCGGGCCGTACATCGCGGCGTGGAAGATCAGCGCCATCACGGCGGCCAGGGCAATGAGAGCGAACCGGCCGGTGTCCAGCAGCTTAAAGAAGACCAGCAGCCAGATCGCGGCACCGATCGCCCCGCCCAGGTAGATCGGCCGGCGGCCGAACTTGTCCGAGAGATGACCGAAGAGCGGGATGGCGCACACCTGCACCGCGGCGGCGATGAAGACCGCATTGAGGGCGTAGGACTTGGGCAGCTCGAGATAGGTCGCGACATAAGTCGTGATGAAGAGAACGAAGGTATAGAAGGCGACGTCCACCCCGATCCGCGCGCCGATGGCGAGAAGGACCCGGCGGGGGTAGCGGCGCAGCACCTCGAGGACCGGAGCGGCCTCCGGCTCCTTGGCGGCGGCCTCCTCGAACATCGGGCTCTCCTCCAGCGAGCGACGGATCCACAACCCGACGAGGACGAGAATGCCGCTGAGCAGGAAGGGAACTCGCCAGCCCCAGCTGTTGAAGGCGCTCTCAGAGGTCACTCGACCCATCAACGAGAGCACGCCATTGGCCAGCAGCAGACCAATCGGCACGCCGACCTGCGGCCAACTGGCATTGAGGCCGCGCCGCTTCGGGTCGCCGCTCTCCAGGGTCATCAGGACCGCGCCACCCCATTCACCGCCCAGGCCGATGCCCTGGATGAAGCGCAGGGTGACCAGCAGCAGCGGCGCGGCGACGCCAATGGAGTCATAGGTCGGCAGCAGACCGATCGCAAAGGTCGACAGACCCATGATCAGCAGGGTGACGACCAGGACTTTCTTCCGGCCGATCTTGTCGCCGAAGTGACCGAAGATCACGCCGCCCAGAGGCCGGGCGACGAAGCCCACGGCATACGTCGTGAACGACAGCAAGGTGCCGGTGAGCGAATCGAAGGTGGGGAAGAAGAGCTTGTTGAAGACCAGCGCCGCGGCGGTGCCATAGATGAAGAAGTCGTACCACTCCAGGGAGGTACCGATGAGGCTCGCAACGATGATCCGGCGCACGGACGACGGCGGACGGGCCGTGCCGGTGGCGATCGCGGAATGGGCCATAGGGATCCTTCGAGGTCCGGTCGGAGACCACCCGTCCCCGAACGGCGAGACATTAGCGGATTGTTGAGCAATTCAACAAGGGGAAGATGGTCTTATCCGGTGATTGGACGGTGAGTACATTGGTCCGAGTCGCAAGCCCGTGACCGTATGGAGGTGTCCGTGCCCGGTAGTGCGATGCCGGTGCCGCTGCCGCCCCTGGCGCGGCGGGAGAGCACCGCGGAGGCGGTGGCCGCGGTGCTACGGACGCAGATTGCGGGCGGGGCGATCCGGCCGGGGACGCAATTGCGCGAGGAGCACATCGCCAGCGCTTTGGAGGTCTCGCGCAATACCGTGCGTGAGGCGTTTCGACTGCTCAGCCACGAGCGACTGGTCGAGCATGCCTTGCATCGCGGGGTCTTCGTCCGGGTCTGCGGGCCGCAGGAGGTCCGTGATATCTACCGGACCCGACGCTTCGTGGAGCCGTTGGGGATGCGCGCGGTTGTCGAGCAAGCGGCGGGGCTGCGGGAACTCGCCGATGCGGTCGCTGCGGGTGGGGCCGCCGCCGACGCGGGAGATTGGGATGCCGTCGGTACGGCCGATATTGATTTCCACCGCCGCCTAGTGGCGGCGTGCGGCAGCGTGCACCTCGAGGCGATGTTCGAGGCGGTGCTGGCCGAATTACGCCTGGCGTTCCTTCGCCTACCCGATGCCCAGGCCCTGCACCAGCCCTTCCTATTGCGCAATGAGGGAATGGTGGTGTTGCTGGAGGGCGGCGATCTGCATACCGCGCTGCGCGAACTGGACGACTACCTGCACGAGGCCGAGGCGCAACTCCTCGCCGTGATCGACGCCTGAGGTGGAGCCGCGGTGGCGCACGCGGACCGGGCGGCAGTGCTCGAGCGCTATGCGCGCTATCTCGCCGCGTACAACTCGCGAGCGTGGTCCGAGCTCGGGTCGCATGTCGCGGACGAGGTGCTCGTCAACGGCCGGATGCGCACCCGCACGAAGTATGTCGCCGACCTGCAGATCCTGTGCGAGTCGTTTCCCGATTACCGATGGACCTTGGTGCGGGTCCTGGCCGACGGCGACTGGTTGGCGGTTCACGTGCACGACACTGGCACCCGGCAGGGGGCCTTCGCCGGCGCCCCGGGAGATGGCACCGCGGTGGAGACCGACGAATTCGCCATGTACCGCTTCGGGATCGATGGCCGCATTCGCGAGGTCGAGGTGACCACCGACAATGCCCGCCTCATCCGCGAAGCGCCCGGCGAGCGTGGCTGAACCCGACTCGTTGTCGGCAACACGCCGTATGCGGTTCGTTGCCCCCGCGTGTTGCCGACACCCCGGACGTCGTTCTGCGCTGTCCTGCCTGGGGCCGCCCCGAGCGGGCCCATCCAAACGGCCCAGGAGGTCAGTTGGCGTGAGGCTCCGGCACGCCGGCGGCGGCCAGCAGTGCCGAGAATGGGGTGACCTCGGCAAAGGCATCCGGCGCGGGCCGGCGCACCGAGGCCCCGGTAACCAGCGTGGCGAGTTCGGTCGCCGCCCGGGCCACCCGGCCGGCCAGAGCTGAGGCGCCGTCGCCGCCGAAGTCGGAGGTGGCGGCAAACACCGCGGTGGGCACGCTCAGGGCACCCCGATGGGCGAAAAGCGGCCGCAACGCGTGCTCCAGCACCAACGAATGCCGTTCTGTCCCAACGGAAGCGGCGAGCAGCACCGGCGTGCCGCGCAGGTCCTCCATACCGATCAGGTCGATGATCGACTTGAACAGCCCGCTGTAGGACGCCTGTAAAGTGGGGGTGACCACGACGAGCGCGTCGGCGTCGGCCACATTCCGCAGCGCTACGGCCAGTTTCTCGCCGGGGAAGCCGGTGAGCAGCGCATCCACGATCGCGTGCCCATGGTCGCGCACCTCGACATGCCGGACCTCGACGCTGTCCTCGGTGCCGGCCAGCGCATTGCGGGCCGCCTCGGTGAGCTGATCGACCAGCAGCCGGGTCGAGCTGGGCACGCGCTGAGAACGGTAAGAAGGCGATCGGTCATCGCTGTTCCACCACCTGTTCACTCGTGCGGGCGGCCAGCCGCGCCGCGTGCGTGGGCGCGTCGGGCACATGCGGGGGCCGCAGCGGGGCGAACTCCTTGCGCAACACCGGCACTACCTCCTCACCAAGAATGTCCAACTGCTCCAACACGGTCTGCAAGGGCAGCCCGGCGTGATCCATCAAGAAGAGCTGGCGCTGGTAATCCCCGACATACTCCCGGAAGCCGAGCGTGCGCTCGATGACCTCTTGCGGGCT
>NZ_DAOQZV010000201.1:0-5990 GCF_035343835.1 Nostocoides sp.
CGCACCCCGCTCGGCGAGCGCATCGGCGGCCGCGAAGCCGCTGATGCCGAGGCCGGCGACGAGCACGCGCAGGCCGGACCAGGCCGCGTCCCGGTGGGTCAGGTCCGCGACGTCACGACGGGCCGTCATGCCCCACCCACGACCCATTCGGCATAGAACAGGCCCAGGCCAAGGGCCACGAAGAGCCCGGCGATGATCCAGAAGCGGATGACGATGGTGACTTCCTGCCAGCCCAACAACTCGAAATGATGTTGTAAGGGCGCCATCCGGAAGACCCGTTTACCGGTGGATTTGAAGGAGGCGACCTGGATGATCACCGACAAGGTGATGGTGACGAAGAGGCCACCCAAGACGATGATCAGCAGTTCGGTCCGGGACAGGATGGCCAGCCCGGCGAGCGCGCCACCGAGCGCGAGCGAGCCGGTATCACCCATGAAGATCTTGGCGGGCGCGGCATTCCACCACAGAAAGCCGAAGCACGCGCCCATCCCACCGGCCGCGACGACGGCCAGGTCGAGCGGGTCGCGCACGTCGTAGCACTTCAGGCCGGGCAGGCTCTGGCAGTTCTGGTTGCTCTGCCAGATCCCGACCAGCACATAGGCCGCGAACACCATGGTCGAGGCGCCGGTCGCCAGTCCGTCCAGGCCGTCGGTGAGGTTGACGCCATTGGAGGTGCCGGAGATCATCACATTGGCCCAGATGACGAAAAGCGCGATGCCGAGCAGCGGTGGACCGATGTCGAGATTGATCGGCGTGTCACGCACGAAAGAGATCGCGCTCGAGGCCGGAGTGAGCCCGCCGCTGTCGGGGAACCGGAGGGCGAGGACCGCGAAGATGATCGCCACGAGGGCCTGACCGGCGAGTTTCTGCTTGGAGCGCAGGCCGAGCGAGCGTTGGCGAGAGATCTTGATGTAGTCGTCGAGGAAGCCGACCAGGCCGAGGCCGGCCATCAGGAAGAGCACGAGCAGCCCGCTGGCCGACACCTGCCAGACGGTCAACGCGTGGGCCGCGAAATAGCCGATCAGGGTGGCGGCGATGATCACGGTGCCGCCCATCGTCGGCGTGCCGCGCTTGGTGTGGTGAGAGGTGGGGCCGTCGTCGCGGATGAACTGGCCATAGCCGCGCCGGACCAAGAACTTGATATAGGCGGGAGTTCCCAGCAGCCCGATGACGAGTGCCACAACGGCAGAGATGAGGACGGCCTTCACCGCGTCTGTTCCTCCTTGTCGGACGGCTGCGTGTCGCGCAGTCGGTCCCCCAGGAATCGTAGGCCCGCGCCATTGCTCGACTTGACCAGCACGATGTCGCCGGGACGGACGAGGGCAACCGCATCAGCGTATGCCGCTTCGGCATCCGCCGCATAACGAACCTCGGCCGCGCTCCCGGCGGCCTGGGCTCCGATGCCGATGGGTGCGGCGACCGGGTCGACGACCACCAGCGCGTCGACGCCGTGGGCGGCGACCAGGGCACCGACCTCGGCGTGCGCGGCATCGGACTCGACCCCGAGCTCGAGCATCGGGCCGAGGACGGCGATCCGTCGGCGCCCGGCGCCCATGGTTTCCAGCGCCGCCAGCGCGGCGGCCATCGACTCCGGATTGGCGTTGTAGGCGTCGTTGACGATAGTGACCCCGTCGGCGCGCTCGCTGACCTCCATCCGGTAGCGGCTGACCGGCCCCGCGGTCGCGAGCGAGGTCACGATGGCGGGAAGCGGCATACCGGCCTCGAGCGCGGCGGCGATGACCGCAAGGGCATTGCCGACCTGGTGGCGACCGGCGACGGCGAGCGTCACGTCGGCGGCCCCGGCCGGTGTGGTGACTCGGAAGCCGGCCCGGCCGGCGGGGTCCAGGGTGATGTCGTCCGCCCGCAGATCCGCGTCGGGCGCGGTGCCGACCAACTGGACCCGGGCGCGGGTCGCGTCGGCCATCGCGCGCACGGCGGGGTCGTCGGCATTGAGGATCGCCAGGCCGTCATCCGGCAAGGCGGCGACCAACTCCGACTTAGCGAGCGCGATCGCCTCCCGAGAACCGAACTCACCGACGTGCGCCGAGCCCACATTGAGCACGATCCCGATGCGCGGCGGCGCGATCTGGGTCAGGTAGGCGATGTGGCCGATGCCGCGGGCCCCCATCTCGACGACGAGGAAGCGCGTGGTCGGGGTGACCCGCGCGACGGTCAACGGGACGCCGACCTCGGAGTTGAACGAGCCGACCGGGGCGATGGTCTCGCCGGCGGTGGCGAGAACCTGCCCGAGCAGGTCCTTGGTCGAGGTCTTGCCCGACGACCCGGTGATGCCGGCGATGAGCAGCCCAGGCACGGCTTGCGCCAGGTGGCGGGCGAGAGCGACGAAGGCGGCCTGCTCGTCGGCGACGACCGCGCGCGGCAGGGGACCGGTGTCCTGGGTGACCAGGGCGGCCACGGCGCCGCCGGCCTGGGCGTTGGCGATGAAGCGATGGCCGTCGTTCTCGGCGCCGATGCGCGCGATATAGAGGCTGCCTGCGCGCGCCTCGCGCGAGTCGGTCACAACGGGACCGTCGACGACCAGCGTCTCGGCCGCCTCGGGAGCGATGCCGGCCACTTCGCCCCCGGTGACGGCAGCGATCTCGGCCAGGCTGAGGGGGATCACGCGCCACCTCCGCACCAAGCGTCGAGGGCGGCCTGCAACTCGACCCGGTCGTCGAAGGGATGCACCACGCCCGCGATGTCCTGGCCGCTCTCGTGGCCCTTGCCGACGACGGCCACGGCGCTTCCCGGTCCCCGTCGGATCGCCTCGGCGACCGCGGCGGAGATCGCCTCCCGGCGGTCGGGGATCTCGCTGATCTGCGCCGTCGAGTCCGCCGAGCGGGCGCCCGCAAGCACGGCGGCCCGGATCGCCGCCGGCTCCTCGGATCGGGGGTTGTCGTCGGTGACGATCACGAGCGCCGCCCCGTGGGCAGCGGCGGCCCCCATCGCCGCGCGCTTGGTGGTGTCGCGGTCGCCCCCGGCTCCGAGAACGACGACGATCGACCCGGCCGTATGCCCGCGCAGCGCCGCCAGCGCGGCGGCGACGGCCTCGGGGGTATGGGCATAGTCCACGACGGCGAGTGGGGCCGTCCCGCCGCCGGTCGGTGTGACGCGTTCCATCCGGCCCGGAACGTGCGGGTCGGTGCGCACCGCCGCCACGACGTCGTCGACATCGTGGCCCAGCTGCAACAGCACGAGGGCAGCGAGCGCGGTGTTAACCCGGTTGAAGTCCCCGGGCAGCGCCGAGCGCAGATCCAGCGTGGCGTCGGTGCCCGTCAGGGCGAAGGCAGCCGGATCATCGGGGTCCGCAATGATTCGCCAGTCGGCATCGGCTTCGGCGCCACCGGCGAGGGTGGTGACCGGGATGGGGGCGTCGGCCGCTAGCCGCCGGCCCCACTGGTCATCGACGCAGACGATGCCGTGGCGCGCCCGTTCCGGGGTGAAGAGCGACGCCTTCGCTTGGAAGTAGCGCTCCATGCTGCCGTGGTGGTCGAGATGGTCTTGCGAAAGGTTGGTGAAGACGGCCACGTCATAGACGACGCCGTCGACCCGGTGCAGGGTCAGCGCATGGCTGGACACCTCCATCACACAGGTCGCACAGCCGGCCTCGTGCATGGCGGCCAGCAGGGCATGCACCTCGGTCGATTCCGGGGTGGTCCGCTCGCTCTTGACCCGGGTGGGGCCGACGCGGGTCTCGACGGTCCCAACCAGGCCGACCTGCTGACCGAGCGCGCGCAGGGCGGAGTCGAGAAGATAGGCGGTCGTCGTCTTGCCATTGGTGCCGGTGATGCCGACCATTGCCAGCCCAGCGGGTGGGCTGGCATACACGCGGGCGGCGAGGCCACCGAGGACCGCGCGCGGATCGGGCACCACGAGCACCGGCAGGTCGACGCCCGCGCCCGTGATCACCTCCGCCCCCGTCGGATCCGTGAGGATCGCCACCGCGCCGGCAGCGGCGGCCCCGGCCGCGAAGGACGCGCCGTGGACATTGGCGCCGGGCAGCGCGGCATACAGATCGCCGGGGCGCACCGAACGAGAGTCGAGGGTGACGCCGGCAACGGCGACCGCGCTACCGGGCGCTGGAAGTCCTAGTTGGGTGGCGAGTTCGCCGAGGGCGACCGGTTGGGTGTGACTGGGGCGCAGGGTGACCATGCGTTGTGCCGCCTACCGGCGACCGTCCCGCAGGACTGCCGGGTCGTTCGCGTCGGGCGGGCTCGTCAGCTTCAGCGTCAGTTCCGGTGGCGTCGTGTCCCCCGGCGTCGGCGGAATGTCCAGCGAGGACAATGCATACGTCATGACGTCGTGGAAAACAGGGGCGGCCACCAGACCACCGTAGTAGGGCGAGGTCGGCTTCTGGACGATGACCGAGACCACGAGTTCCGGGTCCGCTGCCGGGGCATAGCCGATGAAGCTCGCCGTGTAGCCGCGGTAGTTGCCGACCTTGGCGTCGTAGTAGTTGGCCGTGCCGGTCTTGCCGGCAACGCGGTAGCCGTCGATCACGGCGGCCGGCGCGGTGCCTTCGGAGCCGACGACGCCCTCGAGCATCCGGCTCAGCTGGGTCGCGGTGTTCTTGGAGATGACGCGGTTCTGCTCGGGGGCCGGGGCGGCGACCATGGTCCCGGACGCGTTTTGGGTGGCCTTGATCAGGCTGGGGGCGATGTGCACCCCGCCATTGGCGATGGTCTGGTAGACCCCGGCGGCCTGGATCGCCGTGATCGAGAGGCCCTGTCCGAAGGCGACGGTGTAGCGCTGCGACCCACTCCAGTCACTGGACTTGGCGAGCAGACCGGAGCTCTCTCCTGGGAAGGAGACCGCACTCTTGGCGCCGAAGCCGAACTTGCGGAAATACTCCTCCAAGACCGCCGCCTTGAGGGTCTCGCTGACGAGGATGATGCCGGTGTTGCTCGACTGCGCGAGTGCCCCGGCGAAGGTGAGGTATTCGGTCGGGTGCGCGTGGCTGTCGCTGAAAGTGCGATCGGAGCGGTGCAGCGAGTAGGGCACGACCATCGGCGTGCTGGGGCTGACCTTGCCCTCCTCGAGCGCCGCCGCGGCCGTGACGACCTTGGCGGTCGAGCCGGGCTCGAAGACCTCCGAGAAGGCCAGGTTGTTCCACGACCCGACGCCCTTCGACAGATCATTGGGGTCGAAGGTCGGGTAGGACGCGAGGGCCAGGAGTTCGCCGGTCTTGGCGCTTTGCACCACGACGGTGCCGGAGGCGGCCTTGACCTCCTTGATCTTCTGGGCCAGGGCGTTCTGGGCATACCACTGCAGGTCGTTGCGAATGGTCAGTTGGACATCGTGGCCGTTGGTCGCGGCGGACTCCTTGGTGAAGCCCATCGGGAGCCGGATGCCGTCCTGACCGATCTCATACTTAAGTTCGCCGGGCGTGCCGCGCAACGTGGGGTTGAGATAGGCCTCCAGTCCGCTGACGCCGTCCTGGCCGGCATTGGTGATGCCGATCAGGCTCGCCGCGGTCGTCGCCTGGGGATAAGTTCGCTCCGAGGTCCGCACGCTGGTGATGCCGGGGATGCCGAGCTTGGCGACCTCGTTCCAGGTCAGCGGCGAGATGTTGTCGATGACGCGGGAGTACTGCCCCTTGACCGTCAGCTTGACCTTAAGCGTCGCGGGATCCATCCCGAGCAGTGGCGCGAGGTCGGCGACCGCCCCGTCGACCCCCACGACAGTCAGCTTCTTGGCTACCGTCTTTTGATATTTCGGTATGGCCGTGGGGTCGGCGATGACATCCCGCTTCTCGATGCTGGAGGCCAGGATCGTCCCGGTGGCATCGGTGATCGTGCCCCGCAGCGCTGGCAGCGTCTCATTGACCACCCGTAGTTTCTGGCCGGCTTCGGCCGTCCCGCCCGCATCGAGGCCCTGGATCCGCACCAGTTGCGCGCCGAAAAGGCTGAGCACGAAGAGCAGGCCGATCATCAGGCCCCGCGCCCGGCCCCGGGGGTTGGCGCCGGGATTGGTGCGCCTCGGCAGCCGCG
>NZ_DAOQZV010000202.1:0-5971 GCF_035343835.1 Nostocoides sp.
ATTCATCCACAGTTGGGGAGAAGTCTGTGGATCGAGAAGCGGAGGGGGTCGCGTAAAGTTGAGGCGTGGCGGGCGCAGACGACGATGTTTCACGTGAAACGGCGAGCATAGCTGCGGCAGACGTCAATGAGCCCAGGTCCGTTTCACGTGAAACCGAGTCGCGCGCGCCAGTCGACATGAGACGCGCGGCATTACCACATCAGCCGAGGATTGTGGCCGTGGCCAACCAGAAGGGCGGCGTTGGAAAGACGACAACTGCCGTCAACCTCGCTGCCGCCCTGGCATCGGATGGCCTCGGCGTACTCCTCGTGGACATGGATCCCCAGGGCAATGCCAGCACGGCTCTCTCCATCCCCCACGGGCCTGATGACCTGGGCATTTACGACGTTGTGATCGATGGCCGGCCATTGATCCGGGTCGTCAAGGAGTGCCCGGACATCCGCAACCTCTGGTGCGCGCCGAGCAGTATCGACCTGGCCGGCGCGGAGATCGAACTCGTGGGAATGACCCATCGCGAGACTCGCCTACGCCAGGCGATCGAGCACCTGCGCACCCAGCTAGGGAGAACCAACCGTCCAGCGCCCGACTATGTCATCATCGACTGCCCACCAAGCCTTGGGCTGCTGACCCTCAATGCGCTCACCGCAGCCGACGAGGTCTTCATCCCGATCCAGTGTGAGTACTACGCCCTCGAAGGCCTCAGCTCCCTGACTCGCACCATCGAACTGGTGCGCGCTTCGATCAATCCGCGTCTGGCCATCGGCGCCATTCTGATGACCATGTACGACGGTCGCACCAATCTCGCGGCCCAGGTCGCGCAGGAAGTCCGGACCCACTTCCCCGATCTGGTCCTCCGCTCGACCATCCCACGCTCCGTGCGAATCTCTGAGTCCCCGAGTTATGGCCAGACCGTGCTCACCTACGACCCCACAGGGCCCGGGGCGTTGAGCTACCGGGCGGCCGCTCGCGAATATGCCCACCGCCGGGCCACCGCACCCAACGAAGGACGCAACCGATGAACGACCGCCGACGCGGGCTGGGCCGTGGCCTGGGCGCCTTGATCCCCACCGCCGCTGCCCCGGCGCCGCGACCCGTGGACGTCTTCTTCGAGCCCACGCAGACGGCCGACGAGCCAAAGCCATTGCCCCACAACGATTTCTCGAAAGACTCCCCGCCCGTAGACTCGCCTGACCACGCAGCACCTACCGCGACCGATGAGACCCCAGGTCTGGTGGCGGTACCTGGCGCCAGCTTCGCTGAGCTCCCGCTCGAGTCGATCACACCCAACCCCCGGCAACCGCGCCACGTCTTCGACGAGGACGAACTGGCCGAACTGGCCGCCAGCGTGGCCACCATCGGCGTGCTCCAGCCGGTCGTGGTCCGGCCGGTCGCGGACGGCTACGAACTGGTCATGGGCGAGCGCCGATGGCGTGCGGCCGGCGAAGCGGGCCTGAGCGCCATACCGGCAATCATCCGCGACACCGCCGATGACGACCTGCTCCGCGACGCTCTCCTGGAGAACCTCCACCGCAGCCAGCTCAACCCGCTCGAGGAGGCCGCGGCCTACCGGCAACTACTCGATGACTTCGGGTGCACGCAGGAAGAACTCGCCAGCCGGATCGGACGCTCCCGGCCCCAGGTCAGCAACACCCTGCGTCTGTTGCGGCTCCCGCCCCTCGTTCAACGCCGCGTCGCCGCCGGGGTCCTCTCCGCCGGCCATGCCCGCGCCCTACTCGGCCTGACCGACGGCGGCGCGATCGAGCGGCTGGCCCAACGCATCGTGGCTGAAGGCCTGTCGGTCCGGTCGGTGGAGGAGATCGTCGCGCTGGGTGACGCGGACGGCCCCGGGTCGGCCCCGCGGCGACCGAGAACCACGACGGCGCGACCGGAACTCATGGACTACCAGAACCTGCTCTCCGACTACCTCGACACCCGGGCCACGATCGCCATGGGCGCGCGCAAGGGCAAGGTCACCATCGAGTTCGCCACCGTCGAGGATCTGGGCCGCATCCTTACTGCCATCGGCGTCGATGCCGGCTCGGCCGACCACCTGGCGAGCGAGCCCGAGAGCTGACCGAAATAGCAACTCCCCCAACGTTTTAGGCGTTGGGGGAGTTTGCGTCGTGCGACGAGGTCGCTCAGCCGAGGAACGGCTCCAACTCGCGCAGGAGCTTCGGCTTCGGCATCGCGCCGATGAAGGTCTTGACGACCTCGCCACCGACGACCACGTGCATCGTCGGGATGCTCGTGATGCCGTAGCGCTGCGTGACGGCCGGGTTCTCGTCGGTGTTGAGCTTGAGCACGGTCAACTTGTCACCGTAGTCGCGCGCGATCTCTTCCAGGATCGGCGCGACAGCGCGGCACGGACCGCACCAAGGCGCCCAGAAGTCGACGAGGACGGGAGTTGCGGACTTCAGGACGTCGGCGTCATACGTCGCGTCCGTGGTGACGGCGGTCTCTGCCATGGCGGATTCCCTTCGGGTAGAACGAGATTCGGGGTGGAGGTGGTCAGTGGGCGAGATACTTCTCGGCATCGAGGGCGGCGGCACAGCCGCTCCCGGCTGCTGTGATCGCCTGGCGATAGCGATGGTCGACCAGGTCGCCGCAGGCGAAAACGCCCTCGACGTCGGTCAGGGAGGTGCGGCCCTCGACCAGGACATAGCCCTCGTCGTCCAGGCCGACGACACCCTTGACGAGCTCACTGCGCGGATCGTGACCCACGGCGACGAACAACCCGGTCGCGGGGATCTCGCGAGTCGCGCCGGTCACGGTGTCGCGCAGCGTCAGGCCGGTCACCTTGTCGGTGCCGTGAATCGCCTCGACCGCGCTATTCCAGGCGAAGGAGATCTTGGGGTTCGACATCGCGCGCTCAGCCATGATCTTGCTCGCCCGCAGCTCATCGCGCCGGTGCACGATGGTCACCGACCGGGCGAACTTGGTCAGGAAGGTCGCTTCCTCCATGGCCGAGTCGCCGCCACCGACGACGACGATGTCCTGGTCGCGGAAGAAGAAGCCGTCACAGGTGGCGCACCAGCTGACGCCATGTCCCGAGAGCCGCTTCTCGTCCGGCAGGCCGAGCTCCCGATAGGCCGAGCCCATCGCCAGGATGACCGCGCGCGCCCGATAGGTGGCGCCCTCACCGGTCGTGACCGTCTTGACCGGCCCGACGAGGTCGGCCTCGACCACGTCGTCGGTGATGATCTCGGTGCCGAAACGTTCCGCTTGGGCGCGCATATTGAGCATCAGATCCGGGCCCATGATGCCCTCGATGAACCCGGGGAAGTTTTCGACCTCAGTGGTGTTCATCAACGCGCCGCCCGCCGTCACTGCGCCCTCGACAAGCACCGGCTCGAGATTGGCGCGCGCGGCATAGATCGCGGCCGTATAGCCGGCCGGCCCGGAGCCGATAATGAGGACGTTGCGCACGTCGGAGGCCTCGCTGGACACGAAATCAGCCCTTCGGGATCGATGACTGCTGGCACGCCCGCGGACCGGGGTCACGGCGGGCTTTGGGTTGGTGAACCGATCCTAGGTGCAGTTTGTTCCGCGCACCGCGCCGCGCGGAATCAGCCCGTATGCCGTCCGGTCACCCCACCGGGACAGGCCCCGCCAAGGCCGTCACCCGCGTGCCGTCACCGCAGGTGAGGGGGACGGCATACGCCTGCCAGCCGCTTGCGCCCTTGACCAGCAGCACGGCCGCCGGCTCGCCCTGGAACCGCGCATTGTCCACCCGCAGTTCGGTGATCACGCCGACCCCGAGCGCCTTGGCGCACGCCTGGGCGCGTTCCGGTGTCGCGATCTCGGGGCGGTCCCCGACCGAGCCGACCGAGTCCTCCGCGCGCAGCAGCGGAGCCGCTTGATCGGCCAGGCCGGCCGCCGTGTAGTCGGTCCCGGAGCTGGCCACCTTGACTGCCGGCCCCGGGCCGAGGGCCGGCGAGGTGCTCGAGGTATCCGAGGCGCGCTCCGGATTCTCGGACTGTCCGGCGGCCGGGGAGCTCAGAGCTGCGCCGCCCGTCGCGCTGCCGCTGAGGCCATGGGCCAGCATGCGCACCACACCGAACCCCCCAGCCCCGATCACCCCGACGGCGGCGGCGGCGGCGAGCCAACGCAGGCTGGCCGGACTCCCACCGCGATGACGTGAGCGGTGCGTGATCGGGGTGACAACGGCCTGGTGACTGCGGGGCACGGCGGGAACGACGGGCTCGGCCGACATGGGCCGCGCCGCCGCTTCACTGGCGATGGCGGCGAGAATGCGCGCTGTGAGGTCCTCGGGCATCGGCCCGGGATCGGGCAACGCGGCCAGCAGGCGGCGCATCCCCGTGGGGTCGTCCTCGATCGGGGTGTCCCCGAAATCGGGTTCGACGTTCACGACCTGCTCCCTTGTGCTCTGCCGGGCCGAGAGTGGCAGCCGACGGGGTGGGACGTCATACGGCCACGCTCGGTTCCCTGCCTTCGCGCCCGAGCAGCTCGGCAAGTGCGGCTCGACCCCGGAAGCACCGGGATTTGACGGTCCCTTCGGCCACGCCGAGGATTCCGGCGGCGTCGGCGACCGGAACGGCATACATGTCCACGAGCACCAGCGCGGCCCGTTGCGCCTCGGGCAGCGTCGCCAGGGCGGCCTGCACGGTGAGCCGCGTCTCGACCTCGCCGGGCCGGTCGCTCCCGTCCGCGAGCGTGATCTCGGGCAACTCACTGGTCGGCCGCTCCCGCCGGATGCGGTCAAGGCAGGCGTTGACGACGATCCGGTGCAGCCAGGTGGTGACCGCCGCATCCCCCCGATAGGACGCCCCGCGCCGGAAGGCGGAGATGAACGCATCCTGCACGGCGTCGGCCGCGAGTTCGGGGTTATTGCACGTGCGCATCGCGACACCCCACATACGGTCCTTGTGCCGCCGGAAGAGCTCGGCGAACGCCTCCCCGTCGCCTTCGTTGTGGCGCGCCAGCAACTCCTTGTCGGTGAGTTCCCCGTATGCCGTGCCGGCCCCGCGCCCGCTCGCGGACTGGCCGGCCTCGATGGGGGTCATCCCGACACGGTGATCTCGGACAGCATCGCGCGGTAGCGACCGTCGGCGACGAGCGGGGCATCGGTGAACCAGACGATGATGTAGCGACCGGTAGCCCCGGATGTCGAGTTGACGGTCACCTGGCCGGACTTTCCGGCGATCGTGCCCAGCAATTGTGCTCCGGTCTTGTCCGGCTCATTGGCGAGATAGACCTCGACACTGGAGGGGTTGGGCAAGGTCAGGGTGACCGCACTCGGCGTCACCTCCTGCCCCATGTCGACCACCAGGCCGGCGCCACTCTTGAGCCCGGCGAACTTGGGCCCCTGATACCCCTCGGACTGCCAGTAGGTGTTGGCATCCTCGTCGTAGACGCGGGCCGCGAGGTCGTTGTTCTCATCGCCCCCGCCCTCGGGGTCGTAGCCGGTCGCGCCGATGATCGCTAGCTGCTCCCCCGTGCCGTTCGGAGCCGATGAGCTGCTGGCCGCGGTTGGCTTTTGCGTCGAGACGTGGGTGGCATCCGGGCCGAGGATCGCGTTGATGTCGATGCCCTTGCCGATCTGCGCGGCACCGGCCGCACCGACGATCCCCGCCAGCGCGGTGAGGGCAGCGAAGATGGTCAGCACGAAACGACTCTGCGCCTTCGACGGCGGCGCCCCGGCCTGGTCGGGCAGCAGGGGGGCTGGCGCTTCGTAGCGGGGTTCGGTATGCGGACGCTCGGTGGCGATCTCGCGCGTGGCACCCCCGCCGAGCGCTGCCGTGCCCTCCACCACGCCTGCCGGCGCGGCGACCGCGTCAGGTGTCGAACCCGGGTGGGCCTTCGCGACGTCGGACGACGGGGCGCTCGCCGTCAGCGAACCATCAGGCGCGTCGTCGCCGGTGCCGCGTCCACGGGAGAGCCTGCCGGTCAGCTTGCGGGCGCTCGCCGTCAGCGAACCATCAGGCGCGTCGTCGCCGGTGCCGCGTCCACG
>NZ_DAOQZV010000203.1:0-5957 GCF_035343835.1 Nostocoides sp.
TGATGCAGGTCCCGGCGCCGGGCGCCGACGCGGTCAAAGCGGGGGGCGCGGCCGGCCGGTCCGCCCTCGGCAATCACACGCTGACCGTCGTCCCGGTCTACTGGAGTGGCAGCGCCCCCGCGCCGCTGGACGCGGCCGCCCTGGGCACGACCGTGCGCGATACGAGCAGCTACTTGCGGGCGGCCACGGCATCGCGAATCACCGCATCCCTGGGACCCGTGAAGCCGTGGACGGCGATCACCTTGACCGCGACGGAGCAATCGACCTGCGATGTGGCCGCCATCGAACGACAGGTTCGCGCGGTGGTGCCCGCGCCGACCGGGGGCAATCAGCACCTGGAGATCGTCTTCGCGCCGACGAGCGCCTGCCAGTTCGGGACGCTGGCCCAGCGCGGCCTCTCGACCTACGGCGACGGCGTCGCCTTCTTCAACGGTCCCACGGCCATGACGCCGGCGACCCTCGGCTTCGGCATCGGTAGCAACGCGGGGCTGGGGATGGCCAACTCGATGGATTGCTGGGACGACGCGCAACACTCCAACCCGGTCCCGCAATCCGGCTACTGCAAGGAGCAGATCGGCGGCGACCCGTGGGACCTGATGGGGGCCGCGCCCTATGGCGCGGTGGGCATGCCGTCGGCCGCGAACCTGCGACGGCTCGGCGTGTTCGGCGACGCGGACTTCCCGGAACTGATCCCGGGCCAATCCCAATACCCCTTCATCCGGCCGCTGACCTCGTACACCGGGCAGCGCGGTTTCGCGGTCACCCTCGGGCGGCATCGCTACACCGTCGAATACCGCACCGTCGCCGGCCTGGACAGCTGGATCGATGACGCCACCTGGACCGACCCGATCGGGATCGTGCGCACCGACCCCGGCGGCGGCGTGATCGTGCGCTATCAAGACCTGGACAGCGACACCCCCTGGAACACCACGGTCCTGGACTTCCACCCCGACGCTCCCGTGTCCACGCGCGAGCGCCACCCCGGCATGGAGGCCGGGGAAAGCTGGGCCAGCCCCGGCAACCTGCTGCGGCTCGAGGTCGTCAGCACGACCTCGTCGGGCGCCTCCATCCGCGTCGACTTCCCCGGCCTGAACAAGGTCGAGCGGTGGAGTGGCGCTGACCGGTATGCCACCTCGGCCGCGATCTCGGTGAAGTCCTTCTCCCCCGGCGTGCCCGTCGCCTATGTCGCCTCCGGCGCCGTCTACGCGGATGCCCTCTCCGGTGCCCCCGTTGCCGGCAAGGACAAGGGCCCGATCCTTCTGGTGACCAGCGACCGGATCCCCGGCTCCGTCCAGACCGAGTTGCGGCGGCTGACCCCGGGCAAGATCGTCGTGCTGGGCGGCCCGGCGACGGTCAACGACGAGGTGCTGAGCAAGCTGCAGGACTACACCGCGGGTGGCGTGGAGCGGTGGAGCGGCCTCGACCGCTTCGAGACGTCCGCGGCGATCTCGGCGAAATCCTTCGCGCCCGGTGTCGCGACCGCCTTCATCGCCTCCGGCCGGATCTACACCGACGCCCTCTCCGGCGCCCCGGTGGCCGGCAAGAACGCCAGCCCGGTCCTGCTCGTCGACTCCAGTTCGGTGCCGGCCCGGATCCAGGCCGAGCTGACACGACTCAAGCCGGGACGGATCGTCGTCCTGGGTGGACCGACCACGGTCACGCCCAATGTGCTAACCAAACTGCAGACCTTCACCACCGGCGCCGTCGTCCGCTGGAGCGGCCCCGACCGCTTCGCCACGTCGGCGGAGATCTCGGCGGGGAATTACGGCCCGGGCGTTGCTGTTCTCTATGTCGCTTCGGGCCGCGTCTTCTCCGACGCCCTTCCGGGCGCGCCGGTGGCCGGTATGACGCGGGGCCCGGTTCTCTTGGTCGACACCTTCGAACTCCCGCGCACTGTGGAGAACGAGATCGCCCGGCTGCAGCCGCACCGGATCGTCATCCTCGGCGGGCCCGCAACGGTCAGCGAGAACGTCCGCGCGGCCCTCGGGAGCTTTCTGCCCTGACCGCGAGCCTTCGGGGCTTGGCCAGTGACCTGGTCAATGTGGGAGATTACGACTCGTGATCGAGGTCGGCCAGGCAACCCACGTGGGGTTGGTGCGCGCGCAGAACGAGGACGCCTCGCTCGCGGCCTACCCGATCTTCGCGGTGGCCGACGGGATGGGCGGGCACGCTGCGGGCGAGGTGGCCAGTGCGCTGGCCATCGACACCCTGCGTGCACTAGCCGGTCGTGAGCTCGAGGCGGGCGATGTCGTCGCGTCCATCGAGGAAGCCAATCGGCGGGTGTGGGACGGGGGCCTGCTGCCCGGCCAGCGCGGGATGGGCACGACGCTGACCGGTGTCGCCGCCCTTGCCGACGGCACCTGGGTAGCCTTCAATGTCGGCGACTCGCGGGTCCTGCTGGCGCACGATGGCGAGTTCCGGCAGGTGACGATCGACCATACCGAAGTTCAGGACATGGTCACGCTCGGCATGCTCGCGCCGGACGAAGCCTCCGTGCATCCCATGCGCCACATCGTCACGCGCAGCCTCGGTGCCCGCCCCGGGGTCGATGTCGATCACGAACGACTCGACCTGACCAGCGGCGACCGGGTGCTGCTGTGCTCGGACGGATTGACCGATGACGTCGCCCCGGACGATCTGTTCTGGATCCTGCACACGGCCGCGAATGCCCAGGACGCAGCCGACGCACTGGTCCAGGCCGCGCTCGCGGGCGGGGGCCACGACAACGTCAGCGTGATCGTCCTCGAAGTGCAGGACAGCGGCGCATGACCGCTCACTGGTACTCCCCGGACGTGCCGATATCAGTGGAGTTGGTTACCCTGCCCTGGGCGATGTGTGCTGAGGGTCAGCGCCGAGAAGGTCGAGGAGTCAGAACTGATGGGTATTGCAGTCTTGCGTCGCGGAGCGTTGGCCCTGGCGACGATGGGGGCAGTGGCGCTGGTGCCGGCCATGACGAGCTCTGCGGCGACGGTGCAGGGAGCCGCACCGGCCAAGGTCTCCGGCGTCGAGCGACTCTCGGGCGCCGACCGCTATGAGGCGTCGGCCAATATCTCCAAGGCGAGCTATGCGCCCGGCGTGGCTGTCGCCTTCGTCGCCTCCGGGGCGATCTTCACCGACGCGCTGTCCGGTGCTCCCGTGGCCGCGCGGGACGGGGGTCCGATGCTGCTCGTCCGCTCGACCGAGATCCCCAGTGCGATCACGGCGGAGTTGAGCCGCCTCGCGCCGCGCAAGATCGTCGTGCTCGGTGGCCCGAACTCCATTTCCGACGCGGTCGAGAACCAACTGAAGTCCTACACCTCCGGTTCGGTCGAGCGGTGGATGGGTGCCGACCGGTATGACGCGTCCGCGCAGATCAGCCAGTCCTCCTTCAGCCCGGGCGTCAACACCGCCTTCGTCTCCTCGGGTCAGGTGTTCGCCGATGCGCTCTCGGGTGCACCCGTGGCCGGGATCGCGTCCTCGCCGATGCTCCTGACATCGGACGATCACCTTCCCCAGTCGATCCAGGACGAGCTGGACCGCCTCAACCCCAAGCGGATCGTCGTGCTCGGTGGCCCGAACTCGGTGTCCGACGCCGTGCTGGCCCAGCTGACCACCTTCACCGGCAGCTGGGTGCCGCGCTGGTTCGGTGCCGACCGCTACGAAGCGTCGGCGCAGATCTCCGCGGAGTCCTTCGCTCCCGGCGTCTCGGTGGCCTATGTCGCCTATGGCCAGGTCTTCGCCGATGCCCTCTCTGGCGCCCCGGTGGCCGGCAAGAACAAGGGCCCGATGCTGCTTGTCGGCACCGACTCGATCCCCAGCTCGATCCGTTCAGAGCTGTTGCGGTTGCGCCCGCACAAGATCGTCGTCCTCGGCGGTCCGGCCTCGATCAGCACCTCGCTCGAAGCGGAACTCGGCAACTACGTCGTGTCCTGACGTTCACCGTCGGCGCACCGTCCGGTGTCGCCACCTCGCAAAAGGAGTAACCGTCCATGACCCTTATGACCACGCGCCGCTCGGCGCTCGCTGCCGCGGCTGTCGTCGGCGCTCTCGTCGCCGGCCCCAGCCTCGCGAGCACCGCGGACGCCTCCCAGTCGGCCGGCATGGTCACCCGCATCGCGGGTGCCGACCGCTACGAGGCCTCGGCCAATATCTCCAAGGCGAACTACGCGCCGGGGGTGGCCACGGCATACGTCACGTCGGGGCTGGTCTTCACCGACGCGCTCTCCGGTGCGCCGGTCGCCGGGCGCGACGGCGGCCCGGTGCTGTTGACCCGTCCGGACTATGTCCCGGACTCGGTCATCGCCGAGTTGACCCGCCTGGCGCCGAAGAACATCGTGGTGCTCGGCGGCACCAACTCGGTCAGCGGCGCGGTCATGAACACGCTGCGCACGTTGACCACCGGTGAGGTCTCGCGCATCGCCGGCCAGACGCGCTACTCCGCGTCGGCGAATATCTCGGAGTTGAACTTCGCGCCCGGCCCCGATGTCACCTTCGTCGCCTCGGGCGAGGTCTTCCCGGACGCCCTCTCCGGCGCCCCGGTGGCGGGCAAGACGCCCGGACCGGTTCTTCTCATTGAGCACGACGGCGTGCCCGGCGTGGTGAAGAAGGAGCTCGAGCGGCTGCAGTCCAAGAGCATCGTCGTGCTCGGCGGCGAGAACACCATCGACCAGGACACCTACTCCTTCCTGACCCGCTACACCACCGGCGGCGTCTCGCGCTGGGCCGGCCCCGATCGCTTCTCGACGTCGGCGACGATCTCCTCGAACGCCTACGCTCCCGGCGTCAACACCGTGTATGTCGCCTCCGGCCGCGTCTTTGCCGACGCCCTGTCCGGCGCCCCGGTGGCCGGCAAGAACAAGGGACCGGTCCTGCTCGTCGACACCGACGCGATCCCGGCCTCCGTCGATTCGGAGCTCAAGCGCCTGGCACCGACGAACATCGTCCTGCTCGGTGGCCCGGCCAGCGTGTCCACCAATGTCGAGGCAAAGCTCGCGACCTACCTCAAGTAGGCCAGAGCCCGGAACGACGTTCTGGCACGGGCACATCAGGCGAATCGCCGCTCGCGCAGCACGCGAGCGGCGATTCGCTGCCCATGGACGCCCTAAGATTCCTGGCTACTGACGGGGACCTACCCCGCGATCATCGTGCCCGACGGCGAGACCTGCACGCTGGACGGGGCGCAGGTCAACGGTAATGTCAAGGTCGGCATCGGCTCGACCTTGATGACTGCCGACGCGATGATCAAGGGCAATGTCTTCGGCCAGCAGGCGATGCGCGTGCACA
Source organism: Nostocoides sp. (assembly GCF_035343835.1). Lineage (NCBI taxonomy): Bacteria > Bacillati > Actinomycetota > Actinomycetes > Micrococcales > Intrasporangiaceae > Nostocoides > Nostocoides sp. The sequence goes on from NZ_DAOQZV010000203.1 coordinate 5,263, forward strand.
TCATCGACACCGATGTGTGGGGCCAGATCCATTTCCGTCGCACCGCGAAGGAGATCATCATCGGCAATGACGGGTACAAGGTCGGCCCGAATGCGGGCGGGAATATCAACCTGCAGAACAACTGCGGGCCGATCGGCATCTGCCAGATGACGACCAAGAACAACATCATCCTGCACAACAACCACAACCGGATCGGTGTCTTCGACAACCGGGTCGGCAACAACATCGAGGTCATGAGCAACACCTCGGCCGCGATCCGGCTGCGTGACAACACTGTGATGGGCGGCCTGCTGATCAAGGGCAACACCGTGGCCAAGGTGCTCAACGTCTCGACCAACACCATCGGCGGCAATGCCAACTGCACAATGAATGTCGTCGCCCCGACCGGGTCCGGCAACACCGCCGGCGGTGCCCTGTCCGGTCAGGTGCGCGGGCCTGGGCTGATCTGGGAGCGCGAGTGTCGTGCACAAGGTGCGCTCTGCCGCACCTTCTGCACGACATTCGTCGCTACATGGGCGGGTCCTGTTCGAGTGTTGGGGGATGTGCCTCGAGCCAGGCCAGCAGGACGCGCATCGGCTGCGATCGGTCGAGAGCTACCGCCTGCCGGGCCAGGGTTAGCGCCTCGCCGTGGAGTTCCCAAGCGCGGTCCCAGTCGCCGCGGGCTTGGGCGACGGCGCCGACGTTGTTGAGGCTGA
>NZ_DAOQZV010000204.1:0-5933 GCF_035343835.1 Nostocoides sp.
GCGAAGGCCTCGGCGAGCGCGTCTTCGGCCAGGTCTGGTCGACCGTGCCGCCGGATCAGTCCGCCGAGAAGGCGCCCCCAGTCCGCGCGGTAGACGTCCGCGAGGAGGAGGTGAGCGTCCTGCTCGGCGGGGGACACGGCATACGTCCTCGGGCGGCGCCCGTCAGGCCATGTCCAGGACCGGGGAGATCTGCATGTCGTAGCGCGGCAGCGCCTGCAGCAACTCCACGAGCGTGTCGAGATCGGGGGACTCCACGAGATAGAAGCCGCCCAGGCCCTCGAGCGCCTCGGCATAGGGGCCCTCGGTGAGGGTCACCGACCCGGCCCGCGTGCGCATGACCGTCGCGTCCTCGGGTCCACCGAGCGCTTCGCCGCCGAGGATCGCGACGCCCTCCCGCGCCGTGCACGCCGCGCCGAACTCGCCGAACTTCTGCATCAGCGCCGCCTGCTCGTCCGCGCTCAGGCTGCTCCACGGCGCTTCCTCGCCGTCACCGACCAGCAACACCAAATACTTCATGACTTGCTCCTTCGGGTCGTCGACGGCGGGCGCCGTCACCATGATGTCGCGCGACGCCCCCGCAATTCGACAGGCCCTTGACTGCCTTTGCGCCCGTATGCCGACCGCTCGCCCTGCGTGCAGTGCCCGCGCCGCACCGGTCGGCACTCCCGGGTCGGCGAGCGTCAATCCTCCCAGCGGAACACGCGCGCCGCGATCAGCCCGAACACCAGCGCAAAGCCCAGCAGGGCCGCCATCGGCACCAACGCCGCGCCCGGCCCGTCGCCGCGGACCATGGTGTCCAGCAGGCCCTGGTTCAACTGGCCGAGCGGCAGGAACTTCGAGACCGTCTGCAGCCACCCTGGCGCCTGGTCGAGCGGGATGAACGACCCCGACAGGAAGGCCATGGGCATGATGATGACGTTCGCGATGCCCGACGCCGCCTCGGCCGTCTTGGAGATCGCCCCGGCGATCAGGCCGATCGCCATGAAGGCCAGCGTCGCGCAGAGCAGCAGCGGCACGGCCATCCACCACGACCCGGTCAGCCTCAGGTCGAACAGCCCGACACCGACCGCCAGGAAGACCCCCATCTGGACGAAGGCCACCGCAATCGAGACGAGCAGCCGGGAGGCCACCAGCGCCTCGGTCCGCACGGGCGCGAGCCGGATGCGTCGCAACAGCTTGTTGGTTCGCCAGTTGACAAAGGGCATCGCCGCGTTGAAGACCGCGCCCATTGCCACGGCCCAGCCCAGCAGCCCGGGCGCGATGAACTGGATCGGCTTGAGCGATTCGTCCTCGACCGCGGTCGCGTTCAGGGTGAAGGCTGGTGGCTTGCCCGAGGCCGCGACATTGGCCCCGTCGACGAAAGCGCCCAGGGTGCCGCGCACGGTGGCCGCCTTGACCTGATCGGCCTGGCTGTAGTGGAGGATGACCTCATTGCCGCGCTGCTCGACGGCTGCGTCGACATCCCCCTTGCGCACCTCCTCCAACGCCTTCGCCGAGTCAGTGGTCTTGGTGACCTCGAAAAGGTTGTCGAACTGGCTCCTTGCCTCGGCGGGCAACTGATCGATCACCGCCACCGAGCCGATCTCGGTCAGCGTCGACTTGCTCACCCCCGCGTCGCGGAAGAGGAAGCCGAAGAGCACGAGGAACATCAGCGGGAAGGCCATCAGCCAGAACCAGTTCTGCTTGTCCCGCCAAAAGCCCTTCCACTGGGCCCGGGCGAGCGCAACGAAGCCATTCATGCGCGGTACTCCCGTCCGGTCAAGGTGAGGAAGACGTCCTCCAGCGTGGCGCTGGTCACCTGAAGTCCTTGCAGCGCATCACGTTCTGCGAGCGCAGTGAGCACCGGCGATGGATCGTGCGTGGTAAGGGCGAGAGTGCCGTTGTCGATGGTCGTGCTCTCGACGCCCGGCAGCTGCCGGGCGTCCGCCTCCGCGACCGCCCCCTCGCTGAGCAAGATCCGGTATGCCGCGCCCAGCCCGGTGATCAGATTGCGCGGTGTGTCGGTGGTCAGGATCGTGCCATGGTCGATGATCGCGATCTGGTCGCAGAGGATCTCGGCTTCGTCCATATAGTGCGTCGTCAGCACAACGGTGCGCCCCTCGGCGTTGATCGCGCGCAGGACGTCCCACAGATTGCGCCGGGCCTGCGGGTCGAGCGCCGCGGTCGGCTCGTCGAGGAAGACGATCTCGGGGTCGTTAATGAGCGAGCAGGCGATCGACAGGCGCTGCTTCTGCCCGCCGGAGAGGTCCTCGGTGCGCACCTTGCGCTTCTCCTGGAGCCCGACCAACTCGATCATGGTGTCGATGCGGGAGCGCGGCATCCCATAGAGCTCGGCGAAGCAGCGCAGCTGCTCATCGACCGTCAGACGTTCGAAGAAGGCGGACGCCTGAAGCTGCACCCCGATGCGGGGAAGCAGGGCGCGGTTGCGCGGCCATACGGGCTCGCCGAAGATGCGCGCCTCGCCCTCGTCTGGCTCGCGAATGCCCTCGATCATCTCGAGGGTTGTTGTCTTGCCTGCCCCGTTGGGGCCGAGCAGGCCGAAGAAAGTCCCTTGCGGCACAGTGATATCGACGTGGTCGACGGCGGTGAGGTCCCCATACCTCTTGACCAGCCCCCGCGTCTCGATGACGTTGGTCATAGCCAAAGCCAAGCACGTGACCGGCGAAACCGCATCCCAAGATCGGCGAACGGTCAGCCCTGCGTGGCGACCGCTGAGGAGGCGGCCGTGTTGGCGAGAAGTTCGTTTGTGTTCAGCCACCCGAGCTGGCGATAGGCCTCGAAGTCGTACTCACCGTAGAACTGATTCACCGTGCTTGTGAGCGGGAACTCGGGGTTGCGTCGCGCATAGCCGTCCAGTTCGGCATCGGTCACCGTGGACAGGACGTTCTTGACGAAATAGATGCGGCACACGACCGCCTCCGGCGCACTTTCGTATGCCGCGTTGAGCACCACCCATCCGCGGCTCGCCCGTGCGCCGCCCACCCCCGGGCGCAGCCGGTCGAGGGTCTGTCCGATGGCCGGGGTGATCAGCAGCCCGAGATCCATTCTCGCCGTGGTGATGGCGTCACTGAGCGCATCGAGTGAGCCCGCCGGATCTGCGGACGCATCAAGCGCGAAGAGCACCGCTGGCCGGTCGCGCAGCGCCTCGACGATGCCCGTGTTGTCGAAGTGGCCGCCGTCGCTGACATAGATGCGTGAGTCGGTGACCGATTGCTGGCCCAGGGCCTCTTTGAAGACGCGATAGGGCCCGGGCTTGTTATAGAGCCGCTTCCACAGCGTGTATCCCGCGCCCGGCGCGGGGCTGGGCGCTGCGAGGTCGCGGTCCGCGCTGACGGCGAGTGCGTAGTAGGGGTTCGGCAACCACACTCCCAAGCGGGCATTTCCGAGCGTCATCAGAATCCGGTAGGGCCGGACGATCGCCTGCTGGCGCCCGACGATGGGTGAGAACGCCGCACCGCTCGCGGCCATCGCGACCGCCAGCGTGGTGTCCGCACCGAGCGGATCCGCGACGAGCCCGTATGCCGTGGGGCTCACCCCCAGCGGCCTGCTCGCCTCGTCGAGGCCCCGAGTCCCGTTGTCTCGCAGGGGAAGACGGCTGTCGGTGATGCCGATATAGGCGCGCCCGGCGGCCGCATCCGAGGCGGTCTCGAATCGGAAGGTCGTGCAGCCGCGCTCCTCCGGGATGTAGTCGTGGTCGTTGAAGTTTGCCGCACACAGGATGCTCAGCTGCGGGCGTGCCGCCTCGTGCCGAGGGCGCTGCGGCCCGCGGGGCATATCGGCTGTGGCCTCCGTCAGGGGGTCCAGCGGGGCAACGAGAGCCGCGCCGAGCCGGGTGACCGGTCCGGCCGGATCAGCCACGCGCGCGGTCGGGCCGGTGCGCTTGACCAAAAAGGTCGACGCCAGGCGCTCGCGATAGAAGGGGTGCAGCGAGCTGGTCGTCGCATCGTTGAGGACCCGGACGCACGCGAGGAAGGCGAGTGGCACGGCATACGTCCAGGGGCGATCGAGGCGGGCGGGGTCCATCGTCAAGGCGCGCCCCATGTTCATTCCGATGATGCCGATGAGGGCCATGACGCCGATGAGCGCGGCCCACGGCAGGACGACACGCGTGACCAGGGTCGAAAGCCTGCCGGCCTTCGTGTCGGAATCGCCGTTGCCGCGCACCGACTTCCCCAAGGCCAGCAGCGCAGTGACTATTGCGGCCAGACCGGTCCAGCGGTTCGCCCACCCACCCGTTCGATCCCCGGAGTCGGCGCAGAAGGCGGGCAGCGGGCCCTTCGGCGGATTCTCGTCGGGGCCAGGGCACCGATAGTCCAGGAGCGCTTGAGCGTTCATTGTCACCGCGACATCGGGCCCGGTGTGGCGGCCGGCGCCGGGCGCGGCAACTGTCGGCCATAGGGCCGCGTTGTCCGTGCCGCTCGTGCCGCACGCGCCGAAGTCGAAGGGGATGTCGGTAGCGCTCGTTGCGTTGGCGGTGCGCCGCCAGGCGATTCGAGCTTCGCGAACGAAGCTCTCGCGCAACGCCCTTCGACATACCGGCGCATCAACCAAGCCGGCGGCCCGGATGCCGCTGGCGATCAGCGCAGTGGGCTGATTGCCCACTGCGGCATTGTGGCTGAGGACGACGAACTGCGGGATCGCGATCAACGCGGCGCCGACGGCGGCGGCTAGGGCCAGGGGCACATAAGCCGGTGTCAAGGTGGGCACCCGATCACGCCGGTACTTCAGACGCACGATAGCTATGACGAACCAGGTGAAAGCACTCAACGCCAGGCCGACGACGAGCGTGCGCAGCGGCGTGCTGACGGTGAACTGCGCAGTCACCCGATCGAGGCGGGCCACGCCCTGGTGCGGCATCCGGTCGAGGAACCACACGCCATACGCCGTGACGAGCCACATCGTCATCACGAGCATGCCGACATTGGCCACGATGCCGTTGGCCACGGCGAGCAGTGCGCGACCCCACGCCGCGGCGCTCGGGACGAGGAACGCGGAGCGGCGGCGCAACCAGTCCATCTCCGGTGAGTCGGACGCAAAGAGCTCCGGTTCACCTTGTGCGACAACGCAGTTGCGCCGCGCGAGATGCATGGCGGTCGCGGTGTAGCCACCGCCGGACACCCCGTAGACGCGATCGGTCTTGGCATAGATCCCAGCGTCCATCAGGCGTTGTAGTCCGCCGAGACAAAAGGCTGCGGAGCGGATGCCACCACCGGAACAGGCAATCGCGACGCCGGTGTGCGTCCGAGCCGTCAGTTCCGCTGGCACCAGTCCGCTCGTGCCGCCTGAGGGTGCTCGCCGCCCGCCGAGCGCGACTGGGATGGCCCGGCTCAAGGTCACCGCACCGGCACTGACGGCAATGGTCGAAGCGACCAGCAGCACCAGCCAGCCGCGGGGCTGCGGCGGAAGCCGTCGTGGCAGAGGGAAGCCGACCCACTGCTCGACCAGCCACGGAAGCAGCATCGCGGCCAGGATCCCGGCGCCGATCGCTGCCCCTACTGCCTTCCCGTATGTCGCCCACCCCCCACCCGCGCCATCCTGACCGAGTGGCCGAAGCCGGTCGGGCAGCCGACGGACGTGGTCGAGGGTCATGCCGGCTTGGAAGAACGCCCATGCCGCGGGCACGGCGGCGATCCACCAGTCTCCCGCGCGAGGATGACCCACCATCAACACGGGCAGCGCCAGCCCGGCCGCGGGGGCCGAGCGAGCAGCGCTGCGGCGTATTTGGTGGACGAGAACGGCCCGAGCCAGTTGCCCCGGCTCGCTCAGCGTTCCGCGCAGCGCCATGGCGCGTCCTCCTTGCCGCTCCTCCGCCCGATCGGGCGAGCTATCAGGGAGGAGCACGTCGGGGCCTCCGCTGATACATCCCCCCGCCCCGCCCCCCGTCGAGTGGCCGGTTCAGGGTCGTCGAGTGGCCGGTTCAGGGTCGTCGAGTG
>NZ_DAOQZV010000205.1:0-5899 GCF_035343835.1 Nostocoides sp.
CCGAGGCAGCCACGCGACGACCAGCCAGGCGGCGCACCCGAGCACCGCCAGGCCCGATACCCAGGCGGCGCGGGTCGCCGCGCGTTGCGGGGCGAAGCGCACGTGCACCGAATGCCGGCCCGGCTCGCTGACGATCCACCCCACCGACCAGCCGTCGACGACGACGGGTGCGCCGAGCAAGTGGCCGTCGATCTCGGCGGTCCACCGGGCGTCATAGCCCTGCCCGATCTTGACGACGACCGGTGTGGTGCCGACATCGAACGTCACGCGCTGATCGGTGGTGCTCCCGCTGATCGAGAGCGCGCGTGCCGTGCCGGCCGCCACGGGCTCCAGGCCTTGCCGGTCGCGGAACGCCAGGGTGTCGATCTGATAGTCAGATTCGGATCGCATCGCGTGTGCGCCAGCGCCCAAGGTGACCGGCGAACAGCCGACCCAGGCGGTGCCCGGTGCCTGGCGATCGGCCAGCCGGATGGGGGCCGCCGGCCGCATCCGCAGCGGGAGGCCGTCGAGCCGCGCCACCGCGACACAGCCCCGGTCCGGTTCGAGCGAGGGGCGCAGCCCGGTGTCGATGTCGACGAGATGGGGCGCCCATCCGCTGCCGGACTCGCCCGAGAAGATGATCCGCACGGTCTTGGCGCGGACCGGCTCGGCCAGGCGGATGACCGTCGTGCCCGCGGTCAGCTCGGCCCGGGCCACGGTCCTGCCGTCCGCCACGATCCGGGCGCGGGTCGCGATCCGGCCGCTCTCGGCGCCCTGGGGCACCCGCCGCTGCGTCAGCGTCACCCGCTCCATCGTTCGGGTCGGGCCGGTGATCTCCCACCAGGCGCCTTCGACACCCGACGGGATCCACCCCGTCCGGTTGTCCCCGTCGACCGCCATCGACCCGCGCAGATCTGGGTTGTTCGCGAAGATCGAACTGACCCGGACCGACACGGACGGATCGAAGCCGGCCAGCCGGTCATACGTCGCCCAGGACGCGTCCGGCACCCGCACCGTCGCGGACGTCGCGAACTCGCGGACGTCGGGCAGGCTGAAATCGCGTTCCAGGGTGGTCTCGGAGTCGTCGGCGGCACCCGCCGCATTTCGTACCCGGGCGAGCAGCACATCCAGCGGCGTCGCCGCGACCTTCGCCCGCCCGGACGCGTCCAGCGAGGCGTATGCCGCGTCGAAGCTCACCGGGAGCCGCCCGATCCGCGTGACGGTGGGTCCGGGCAGGCCGAGTTCGGCGATTCCGACCAAGGAATAGCCCTCGCCCCGGATCGAGTCGACCCGCAGGTGGACCCCATCGGCGCGCACCCCGCCCAAGTCCACCGTGGCGACGCCACTGTCCGGCAGATCAACCGTGGCCCTGACCCCGCCCGCGGTCAGGGTGACCCGGCCGATGTGCACCGAGCCGAGGGCCACGGGGCGAATCGTCACAGCATCGAGCGTCTGCGGCTGGGTAAACCTCACGTCGAGGGTGACCCCGGGTGCGCGCCGGAAGTCCCCGAACAGCCAGGCCGTCGCCGGGTCGCCGTCCAGGACATTGGCGGGCTCGCCATAGGGCGTCTCGAAGAAGGCCGCACCGCTCTGACTGGCCGTGACCTGCGGCCCCTGCTGCGTCAGGACCGTCTGATCGTCCGCGGCGCCGAGCGCGCGCGTCGCGGCCGGGGTCTGACCGGCGGGCAGTAGCGGCCCGAAGCCGGCGGTGAGCCGGCCAGGGATCACGCTCTGGCGCCGGTTGGTGTCGGTCAGCACCAGGCGGGCTGCCTCGGTGAGCCTGGCGGCGACGGTGGCCGGCGTGCTGGGGGTGGTGGTGTCCGCGGCGAAGCGCACCACCGGCATACCGGGAAGCAGCCCGGAGCGGGTGAGCGCGTCATACGCCCAGCCGTCGCCCGCCACCAGGACGTTGCCCGTGAGCGGCCGGGCCGAGACCGTGGCCGCCCGGTCGTGCACGTCATAGACGTTGAGGGGGGAGAGGAAGCCCTCCGGCCCGTATGCCGGCACCTTCCCGATGACATTCTCGCCCGCCGCGCCGTAGCGGCCCTGCAGCGTCAGGCCGGGGTCGGCGCCCAGGACCGCCGTCGTCGTCGCGGGCCGCGCGCCGCCGTTGTCCTCCCAGGTCACGTCGTGGCGCAGCAGCACGGTGCCCGCCCCGAGATAGCGCGCCACGGTGGAAATGGTGCCGGGGGCGGCGGTGGCGCTCGCGACGAGGTCGCCCAGGGCGGCGAGCACATTGGCGCCGGGGGGCGAGGTATTTGCCGTGGTCTCGGGGATGATGGCCTCGCGGGTGAGCAGCGAGTTGGCCAGGTCGTCGGGACGCTCGTCGGTCCAGCGGTAGGTCGGCCGGGCCTGGGCGGGCAGGAAGAGCACCCGGCTGGCGTGCGACTGGTCATCGAGCGCCGCCGCGGCCTGGCGCCAATAGGCGGGGATGTCGATCGGCGAGGTGTTGAGATTGCCGACGACTGCGGGATACGCCCAGCCGGCCGCCAAGGCCGTCACGGCGAGCGGCGCGACCCATCGGCGGCCTACTTCTGGGACCGGACGCCACCTCCGGGATCGGACCCACCAGATCGGCAGGGCGTGCCCGAGGGCGAGGGCAGCGCCCAGGGTCAGGACGGCACCGGCCTTGTTGGTCGTCCGGAAGGCCAGGAGCGGGCCGACGGTGTCGAAGAGCGTGGCGACGACGGCGGCGACCGGAGTGGGGCCGGCGCCGGCATACAGGCCGACCATGGCGATGGCTCCGGTCGCGATCAGCAGCGCGCTGGTGCGCCGCAGCACGGGGCCGGCCACGGCCAGGGCGAGCAGCGCGAGCACCGGCCAGGCCATCGACGCGATCACGATGACGGGATTGATCTGATAGGGGGCGAACTGCGGCTGCCATGGGCCGTCCGGGCCGACGCCGTAGAGGGTCCAGATGCCCAGGCCCCGCAGCACTTCCGTCAGCGAGGACACCCGGGCGATCCCGTCCACGGTCTCCGAACTCGCGACGATCTGCTGCCCGGTGGCGGCAGCGGTAAGCGACGGCACCAGCCAATACACCGACACCCCGGCCACGGCGATCGCGCTCTTGATCAGAACCAGGCCGATCCGGCGCCAGGGCAGCCCGTCGGCCCGGCCGACGATCAGGGCGATCGGGGGTACCGCCAGCAGTTGAAAGATCGGGATGACGGCGACATTCATGCCGCTCTGGGCGAAGAAGGCCAGCCCGACTACCGCGGGCCAGACCCACGAGCGGGGCCGGCGCAGGGCCCGGACCAGGGCATACGCCATCCAGGGCAGGAAGGCATAGGGGAGAAGCACGGCGAGGGTGCTGCCGCCGACCACGGCATACGGGTTGGCGAGATAGCAGGCCGCCGTCGCCAGACCGGTCCATGACGACGCCGAGGGCGATAGGGCACGCCCCAGGCGAGCGGCGCCAGCGGCGGCGATGAGCCAGAGTGCGACGTGGGAGATGGCGAAGATCGCCTGGGCGGACAGGCCGAGCAGGTCCAGCGGGGCAAGCGCCAACACGACCGGGGTGAGGCCGACGTTGAAGTTCGGCGAGCCGAGATACGGCGTGCTCGTCCACGAGGAGAGGTAGTGACCGACCATGGCGGCCGGTGACTCGTAGATCTCGGGCTTGATGTCGGTATAGGTGTGCCCCCAACCGTTCGCGACCACCACGAGCACGACCAGCAGACCCAGGCCGGCCACGGCGAGCCGATGCGGCGTCAGGAGGCGATGTGGCGTCAGGGCGCGGCGCATCGAATCGACTCCGGGAGGACGGGACGGGTTGGCTGAGTGGTGGTGGTCCGGTTGCTACCCTTGAGTAGGAATTTAGCTACCGTCGGGTAGGCAAATACTAGCTGGGCGCACGCCGCAGCCGGAATCCGCAGAAAGGGCGCTGCTGGCGATGTCCGCTCCCGTGCTTACCGCCGCGGCCCCGCGCCGGCTGAGCGGGCTGGCGCTCGGCGTGCTGATGACGCTGGCGAATGTCCTGGGGTATGTCTTCGTCCTGATCGCGACGCGCGCGCTCGGTCCGGCGCAGTTCGGCGCCTTCTCGGCGGTCAACAGCACCGGCCTGCTCCTGGCGATTCCGGTGGGCGCGATCCAGGTCGTCGTCGCCCGCCGGCAGGCGGTGCACCCGGGCACCGGCCTGCGGATCGCGGCCGGCCTCGGATTGGCGTTGGCGGTCCTCGGTGCCCTGGGCAGCCTGCTGGTCGTCGATGCCTTCCACCTCAGCGGCCCGCGGACCGTGGTGCTGGCGATGGCCAATCTGCTGCCGATGGCGATCACCGCCGCGCTGCAGGGCGTCCTACTCGGCCGGGGCCGGCTGATCGCCTTCGGGGTCTCGGTGCTGGCCACCGCCGTTGCGCGGACCGTCGCGGTCGCGGTGGTCGGCGTCCTGCACGGGAGCATCGACGCACTCTTCGCCGCGCTTCTTCTCGCGGGCGTCGTCGGCGCCGTGCTCCCGGCCTGGCAGGCGCGGCGCGAGTTGCGCGACCTGGCCCCCGGGCTCGGTGCGGGTGCGCTGCCGGAACTGCTGCGGGCCAACCGCACGCTGGGCGCACTTGTCGCCCTCTCCAGCATCGACCTGCTGCTCGCCCGGCACTTCCTCACCCCGGACGATGCCGGCGCCTATGCCCTCGGGTCGGTCTTCAGCAAGGTCGTCATGTGGGGCACCCAGTTCCTCGCCCTGGGGATCGTGCCCGCCCTGCACCCGTCCACCAGTCGCAAGCGCGTCCTCGAAGCCGCCGGCTTCGTCGTCGCGATTGGCGCCGGGTCCGTGGTCGGGACGATGGCCACCGCGCCCCTGCTCGTGCGCGCGGTGGGTGGCGCGGCATACGCGCACGCCGACGGCATCATCGTGTGGTTCGTCGTCCTGGGCGTCCTGCTCGGACTCGCCCAGGTCCTGCTGTATGCCGGCATGGCCACCGACGATGGGCGCCTCGGGTTGGTCACGTGGGTGGCCACCGCCGTGATCGTGGTGGTCGTCGTCGGCTGGCAGCACCAGCACGCCTACCGGATCCTGGCCACCGCGCTGGTCGCGACCGCCCTCGTCGTGGCCGTCGGTTTCGCTGCGGTGCTCCTGCGCTCGCCGCGCGACCTGACCGAGGAGGAGTCCGCAACGGCCCTCAGCGAACTCGCCCCGGTGCTCGGGGGCGTTCCGTCACTCGATGCGTGAGGGCTTCTTCGGATAGAGCTTCTTGGCCAGCGGCACCAGCTGCGGGTAGCGGTGCAGCGTGTGCCAGGCCGCGGATTCTGCTGGGCCGACGGCGCCGACCTGCGCGCGGCGCAGCCAGGAGACATCGCGACTGTGGCCGAGGCGCCGCTCGGCCGGGCGGACATACTTCAAGGCGTGCAATCCGTTGGCCCACAACGGATCTCCGGTCTGCGTAGCATCCCACCGGGCGACGACCTCCCAGCCGTCGTGCCGCGCGAGATAGCTGCGGTGGGCCTTCTGCACGACCGGCCAGGTCGCGTCGTCGACGAGCACGAGCGCCTTGTCGGCCAGCAGCGGTTCGACCAGGCCGAGGGCGAGATAGTGGGCGAGCGTGGTGTGCTTGCCGTCGTAGAAATAGACGCCGACCGGCTGCTGGATGACGCCCGGCTTGGCGAGCGTGACGAAGCAGTCGCCCTCGATCAGGCGCACGTCGACGCCCGCGGCGTGCTCGTCGAGATTCCGCTGCAGCTCGTCTCGGGCCTCCTGGCCGAGCATCCCGAACTCGAGGTAGTTCTCGCTGGCGTAGAAGGTGCGCCCGCTGACGCCGATGACCGCACCGCACAGCGAGCGACCCTTGAAGGTCCCGACCTCGAGATAGGCCTCGCCCTCGGGCAGCAGCTTCGCCGCGAGATTGAGCACGGCCAACTCGTTGGCCGAGGTGTAGCCAGCCACCTGCTCGACGACGCGCGCGTAGGCGGGGTCGGCCGGGCCCAC
>NZ_DAOQZV010000206.1:0-5818 GCF_035343835.1 Nostocoides sp.
GAAGGTGTTCACTTTTCAAGCGCCGCAACTGTCCAGTTTTCGCGCGCCGTCGACAGAATGGAAGTCAACGGCGACAGGGCGGCGTCGGGCAGAAGCGACATCAGGTCCCGGTCGAGCTTGGCGGCCGGCCCCGCGGTGAGACTCGCCAGTGGCAGGGCCCTCAGTGCGGCGGGAGTCGACACGTCCTCCCTGCGGGAGATCCGCCCCTGCATCTCGGTGACCTGTGCCCGAGCCAGGCGGATGGATCGCTCCTGCTCGGCCAGACTCACATCCAACTCCACAAATCTCAGCGAGGTCTGCCGTGGCGTCCTCCGCGAGGACATCGGCGACTTCCTCGAGGCTCAGGCCGAGTTCGGCGAGCCTGCGGGCGCGCGCCGAGAGAACTAGGTCCTGCAGTCCATAGTCGCGATATCCGTTGGCCTGGCGAACCGGCTCTGCCAACACCCCGACGTGGTGGTAGTGACGAATCGTGCGAGTTGTTATTCCTAGACTGCAGCCGCCTGCCTAATCCTCATACCAATCAGTAAAGACGTTGACGTCGCGACAAGGTCAACCGCGGCCCTTAGGGCTCGCCGCTGCTCGCCTCAGCGCCCTCAGTTGCGCGGGTGCGCCCTCGCCTGGCGCTCATTGCCACGGCGATAGTTACCGGTCAGCCGCGCCATCAACTCCTGTGCGTCCCCGGTCTCCGCGGCCAGGAACTCTGCCGCCCGCGAGCCGCGCAAAGTCGTGTCCACCTTGCCGTGGTGGCTGATCACAACGTCCTCGCCGCGCTGGGCGTAGCTGAATCCGGTGGGCGCGGGCATACCGGACACGATCTCAGCGCCCGGACGGCCACGTCCAACGATTACTGCCGGTCGCGACCCGGCGCGGGGTTCTGGGCAGAGTCCGCGGCGGGGCCTTCGGTGAGGTCCTGCGCCCGCTCGTTATTGCGTCGAGCTGCGCGGGTGCCGAGCACGCTGAGCCCGTCCACCACCTTCTTTGCCACCCCGCTGAGGCGCTGCGCGGCCTGCCGTCCGGGGATCGTCGGCGCCTCACCCTCGGGGGCATCGGGCAGGGCCCGATTCGCCAGGCCCATGACTCGCGTCGTCAGCCCCGGGGCCAGGCCGCGGGCACGAATGCCGATCCACGCCAACGGAGTCGAGGTCACCATCGGCCGGCCGTCCAGGACGGCGTCGACATAGCGGGCGGCGGCGCGGTCGGCGTCGATGCTCACCAGGGGCAGCGAGGCGCTGGGGGCGAACCAGGCATACTCCTGCTCCGGCTTGCCGGTGAAGAGCGCGTGCTCATGGCCCCCGGTGCGCATCAATCCGGGCGCGATGGTGGTCGCGGTGACGCCGGTGCCCGACAACTCCGCGGCCAACCCGTCGGAGAAGCCCACCGCCCCGAATTTCGCCGTGCTGTAGGGCAGCAGATGCGGCGCGGCGACCATTCCGCCGAGCGAGGCGACCGTGCCGATATGGCCGGCGCGCCGGGCGCGCATACCGGGCAGAACGGCCATGGCGACGTGGATCGGCCCCCAGGTCATCGTGTTGATCGCGTCCTCGAAATGCGAATACTGCATCGACTCCGCCGGCCCCGCCTGGATGATCCCGGCGACGGTGATCGCCGTCTCGATCGGGCCCAGGTCGCGCTCGATCTCCTCGACCAGGGCGTGCACCGCCTCCCGGTCGCGCACATCGCACACCCGGGTTTGGATGTCCGCGGCGTCCCGCGGGGCGGAATCCCCCGGGCGCCCGGCCCGCAGCAGTTCCGCGGCCTGCGCCAGTTCATCCGCATCGCGTGCGGCGATGATCACCCGCCGGTCTCGATCCAGCAAGGCCCGGGCCATCAGCAGTCCGAGTCCGCGGGAAGCCCCAACGACAAGGGCGATTGGGGAAGCGCTCATTAACCTAGGCTAGGCGCGCTACCAGCACAAATGCCCCGGGCGTCCCACCCAATGCAGGCGATGAGCGGCATACGGTGAAGGCATGCGAGCACTCACCTGGCAAGGCATCGAAGACGTCCGCGTCGAGGAGGTCCCCGATCCCACGATCCAGGAGCCCACCGATGCGATCATCCGCGTCACCTCGACCGCCATCTGCGGATCCGACCTGCACCTCTACAAGGTCCTGGCCCCCTATCTGACCCCCGGCGACGTCCTCGGGCACGAATTCCTCGGCGTCGTCGAGGAGGTCGGCTCCGGCGTCGGCAACCTGACCGTCGGTGACCGGGTCGTGGTCCCCTTTGGGATCGCCTGCGGACACTGCTTCATGTGCGATCGCGGGCTCTTCGCCCAGTGCGAGACCACCCAGAATGTCGAGATGGACAAGGGCGCGAGCCTGTTCGGCTACACCAAGATGTACGGCCAGGTCCCCGGCGGCCAGGCGGAGCGAGTCCGCGTCCCGCATGCCGACTTCGGCCCGGTGAAGCTGCCCGACACCCTGTCCGACGAGCGCTTCCTCTACCTGTCCGACATCCTGCCGACCGCCTGGCAGGGCGTGCAGTGGGCGAATGTGCCCGAGGGCGGCTCGCTCGCCGTCTTCGGTCTCGGCCCGGTGGGTCAGCTCGCCGTCCGCTCCGCCAAGCACCTGGGCATCGAGCGGGTCTTCGCTATCGACCTTGTCTCGGAGCGCTTGGCACTGGCGCAGCAGTGGGGCGCGGAGGTCATCGACACCTCCGCCGTCAAGGACGCCGCCGCCACCCTAAAGGAGATGACCGACGGCCGCGGCCCGGACTCGGTCCTCGACGCGGTCGGTATGGAGGCGCACGGCAACCCGGTCGCCGAGCAGGTCATCGACCTCGCCTCGCGCCTGCCCAAGCCGGTGGCCAAGGCCGCCATCGAGCGGGTCGGCATCGACCGGCTGTCGGCCCTGCATACGGCAATCGAGGCGGTCCGCCGGGGCGGCACGCTGTCGATCAGCGGGGTGTATGGCGGCAGCGCCGACCCGATGCCGTTGATGACCATGTTTGACAAGGGCCTGACGGTGCGGATGGGCCAGTGTCATGTGCGGCAGTGGACCGATGAGCTGTTCACCCTGCTCAACCAGTCCGAGGATGTGCTCGGACTGGAAAGCTTGGCCACCCACCGCGTCCCCCTGGAGCAGGCCCCCGAGATGTATCGAATCTTCCAGGAGAAGCAGGACGGCTGCCTCAAGGTTGTCCTGACGCCCTGATCACACCAACTCCCAGCGACGGGGCTGTCGGTCCTTGCCGATACCGTCGTTTACACCTCCCACGTCCGGTCTCTTGGCCGGCGCCCGCCAAAGGATGGTCTCCGGTATGTCAGAGAATCAGGCACCCACAACCGACTCGCAGCATCGCACCGGCGGCGGGGGTGAATATCACCAGCTCCCACAGGACGGCCAGGTCATGACGACCGCCCAGGGCATCCCGATGTCCGACGACCAGAACAGCCTGCGCGTCGGCCCGCGCGGGGCCGCGCTGATGGAAGACTTCGCCTTCCGCGAGAAGCTCTTCCACTTCGACCACGAGCGCATCCCGGAGCGCGTGGTGCACGCGCGCGGCGTCGGTGCCAAGGGTTACCTCGAGTGCCTTGAGGCGATCCCGGAGTTGACCATGGCCTCGCCCTTCCAAGAGAAGGGCACCAAGACCGAGGCCTTCGTCCGCTTCTCCACCGTCGCCGGCAACCTGGGCTCGGCTGACCTGGCCCGCGATGTGCGCGGCTTCGCCGTCAAGATGTATACGCCGCAGGGCAATTGGGATCTGGTCGGCAACAACATTCCGGTCTTCTTCATCCAGGACCCGATCAAGTTCCCCGACCTCGTGCACTCGGTCAAGGAGGAGCAGGACCGCGGCTGGCCGCAGGCGGCGTCCGCGCACGACACCTTCTGGGACTTCATCTCGCTGATGCCCGAGGCGACCCACATGGTCATGTGGACCATGTCGGATCGCGCCATCCCGCGCTCGCTGCGGATGATGGAGGGCTTCGGCGTCCACACCTACCGCTTCGTCAATGCCGAAGGCAAGGTCAGCTTCGTCAAGTTCCACTGGAAGCCCGCGCAGGGTATGCAGTCCGTCGAGTGGCCGGAGGCCGTCGCCATCAATGGCGCCGACCCGGATTTCCACCGCCGCGACCTGTGGACCGCGATCGACTCCGGTGACTACCCGCAGTGGGACCTGGGCGTGCAGGTCTTCGACGAGGACTTCGCCGACTCCTTCGACTTCGACATCTTGGACTCGACCAAGATCATCCCCGAAGAGGTCCTGCCGGTGCGGGTCATCGCCCGCCTCACCCTGGACCAGAACGTCGACAATGTCTTCGCGGAGACCGAGCAGGTCGCCTTCTGCACCCAGAACATCATCCCGGGCATCGACTTCAGTGATGACCCCTTGCTGCAGGGTCGCAATTTCTCCTATCTGGACACCCAGCTCAAGCGCCTCGGCGGGCCGAACTTCACCCAACTCCCGGTGAACGCGCCCCGCTGCCCGGTCATGAACTTCCAGCGCGATGGGCACATGCAGATGTCTCGTCAGCCCGGCCGCGCGAACTACGAGCCCAATTCCTTCGCCGGTGCCGACCGGGGGCCCCGGGCCGACCCAGACGGCGGCTTCCAGAGCGTCCCGCGCCCGCTCGCCGGCGAGGCGCGGCGGCTGCGGGGAGAGTCCTTCGCCGACCACTACAGCCAGGCGAATCAGTTCTGGCGCAGCCAGACTCCGGTGGAGCAGGAGCACATCGTCGGCGGTTTCGCCTTCGAACTTGGCAAGTGCGAGATCCCGCAGATCCGCACCCGGATGCTCGCCAACCTCGCCAATGTCGACTCGGACCTGGTAACCCGGGTCGCCGATAAGCTCGGTATGGAGGTGCCGGAGGCCTCGCCGTCCGCGGTCAGCCCCCGCCACGACCTGCCGGAGTCGCCGGCGCTGTCGATCCTGGCCAACCAGCCCACGACCTTCAAGGGCCGCAAGCTGGGGATCCTGGTCACTGATGGCACGGACGGCGCCCTGGTCGACGCGCTGGAAAAGGCCGCGAAGCAGGCCGGCGCGATGGTCGAGCTGATCGGTCCCAAGGTTGGCGGCGTGAGCATCGACGGCAGCACGCGCGAGCCGCAGCACGCGCTCGCGGGCGCCCCCTCGGTGCTCTTCGACGCGGTCGCAGTCATCCCCGGCAGCGAGGGTGCCGCCGAGCTCGCCGGCAGCGCGGCGGCCCGGGATTTCGTCGCCGACGCCTTCGCCCACCACAAGTTCATCGGTCACAGCGAGGACGCGGCGGCCCTCTTCACGGCGGCCGGTGTCGACCCGGCAGCCGACGAAGCGGTGGTCGCACTGACTGCAGACAATGCGGCGGGCTTCCTGGAGTCGTGCGCGAAGCTGCGCTACTGGGAGCGCGACGTCCGTCCCTGAGCGGGGAACGGGCATACGGGCGGTAATCGGCTGGCCACGGGGGGAGAGTAGACGGATGACTGAGGTGCAAGTGCGGCGAGTTCGCGAGCCTCTTCCCGGAACTCTCCCGCCCGTGGACCCCGACCCTGCCGCCGGCGGCGCAGCAGCCCGCATACGTGGCGGTTAATCACGACCTGGGCGCCGACCTCGGGCTCAATGCGCACTGGTTGGCCGGCCCCGAGGGGCTTTCCGTGCTCGGCGCGCGGCGGATGCTGCCCGGCAGCACCCCGGTGGCGCAGGCGTATGCCGGGCATCAGTTCGGCGGCTATTCACCGGTGCTCGGGGACGGTCGAGCCGTGCTGCTCGGTGATCTGACGGATCGCGCCGGCCGGACGGTGGATCTGGGGCTCAAGGGTTCCGGGCCGACGCCTTTCGCTCGGCGCGGGAGGCATATGCCCCTGCGCACCAAGACTTTGGGCTGGATCTGATGCGCTGCCGT
>NZ_DAOQZV010000207.1:0-5792 GCF_035343835.1 Nostocoides sp.
CGGCGGGTTCGGTGACGATGCGGTTGCTCTTCGCGACCGTCATCCTGGTCGCGATCATCCGGCCACGGGTGCGTGGCTACTCGCGCGCGGACTGGGCGACGGTGCTCTGCTTCGGCCTTGCCCTCGGCCTGATGAACTTCACCTTCTATGGCTCTCTCGCACATCTGCCCATCGGCGTCGCCGTGACGATCGAGTTCCTCGGGCCGCTCGCTCTCGCGACGGTGCTGTCCCGGCGACCCCGGGACCTAATTGCAGTCGTGGCCGCGGGCACGGGCGTCGTCCTGATTTCGGAAGCCCTCCACGTCCCGTTGGCGGAACTCAACTGGACCGGGATCGGATTGGCTCTCGCCGCGGGGGCGTGCTGGGCGGCATACATCATTTTCAGCGGCCGGACAGGCGCGGCCTTTCCCAAGCTCGACGGGCTGGCCATCGCGATGGTGGTCGCGTCGGCCCTGGTGACCCCCTTCGGCGTGCTCACCATCGATGAGTGGACGACCCCCTGGCTCGCGAAGGGCCTAGGAATCGCCGTGCTCTCGTCCCTGCTCCCCTACTCCCTCGAACTGCTCGCCTTGCGCCGAATGCGCGCGGCCGTGTTCGGGATCCTGCTCAGCCTGGAGCCGGCCTTCGCAGCGCTGGCCGGCCTGATCGTGCTCGACCAACGCCTCCATACGCTGCAACTGGTTGGCATGGCACTGGTAGTCGGCGCCAGCATCCTGATCATGGGCGGCAACGCCGAGAAGGACCCGGCCGAGGCCGCCGCGACCTGATCGGGCGCCATACGCAGGGGTTTGTGGAATCGGGCGGGAAAGCTGTCAGCGCCCGGGGCCGCTAGGCGTCCGGGGAGGCCGCGTCGCGCTTGGACTTCCAGAGGCTGGCAATGGTGGTGACGCCGAGGATGACGACGATCGCACCGAGGGAGACCGAGATGGGGATCTCGGGGACGTGAATGTTCTCGCCGCCGTTGATGAAGGGCAACTCGTTGGTGTGCAGCGCGTGGAGCAGCAGCTTGACGCCGATGAAGGCCAGCAGCACGGCCAGCCCGATGCTGAGATAGACGAGCTTCTGCAGTAGGCCACCGAGCAGGAAATAGAGCTGGCGCAGCCCCATCAGGGCAAAGAGGTTGGCGACCAGGACGATGTAGGGCTCCTTGGTCAGTCCGTAGATCGCGGGGATCGAGTCGAGGGCGAAAAGCAGGTCCGTGGTGCCCAGCGCAAGGATGACGAAGAGCATCGGCGTGGCCAGCCGCTTGCCGTCCAGGCGGGCGAACATCGAGGTGCCGTGGTACTCCTTCGTCGAGGGGATCCGCTTTTCGACGAACTTCATGAATGTGTTCTCTTCGTACTCGTCGTCGTCGGACTCCCCCTCACCGACCAACTTCCAGGCGGTGTAGATGAGGAACGCGCCGAAGATGTAGAAGACCCACGAGAAGTTGTTGATCGCCGCGGCACCGGCCCAGATGAACAGGCCGCGAAGGACGATGGCGATGACGATGCCGACCATCAGCGCAAACTGTTGGAGACGCTCCGGCACCGCGAAGTTCGCCATGATCAGCAAGAAGATGAAGAGGTTGTCGACGCTGAGCGAATACTCGGTCAGCCAGCCGGCGAAGAACTCCCCGGCCAGTTTGCCCCCTTTCATCGCGAAGAGCGCGATACCGAAGATCACGGCTGCTCCGATATAGCCCGACAGCGCGAGCACAAGTTCCTTGGTGCTCGGGCGGTGCGGGTTGCGGGCAATCCAGATGACGTCGAAGGCAAGCACCGCTGCGGCGACGCCGATGGTCAAGAACCAGACCCACGTGGGCAGGTCGAGTTGTGTGGCATTCGCCGTTGCTAATGCGTGAACCAATTGGGGTCGCCTTTCGGACGTGACGGAAATCAGTCCGAAGGTCTCTCCCGCCCGAGGTAGATCGGGCCACCGCCCCGGGCCGGTGGGCCGTGATGACGAGGCAGGCGCTTGGGGGATACTCCCCTTCAGGGCACCCCGCACGGGCGAGGCACGAACACTATTGAACCACTGCGCGGGCAGTGGGTCGAATCTGCGCACACATTCCGGTCAACCGATCGAGGGTCACACACGTGTCAAGGGCGACGATCACGGCGAGGAGACTGACGATGACTTGGGACGCGCAAAACGCCTCACCACGGCGCAGGACCTCGCCACGCGCGGTGGCTATCGCGGTCGCCACAATCCTGGCTGTCGCTGTCGGGGTGAGCGCGGGGGTTGCGTCACCCTCCTCGGGCGCTGGGCTGGCGGGCTCGCCGAGGACCGCCTCGGCCGCGCAGATCGGGAACTTGGACTTTCGGATCGAGCGGCTCAGCGGTACCGACCGGTATGCCGCGGCCGCGGCGATCAGCCGGCGCTTTCACCCCGCCGGATCGGGCGTGGTGGCCGTCGCGAGTGGCGAGGCGTATGCCGATGGAATCGCCGCCGGCACCCTTGCGGCGGACGGCGGTATGCCGGTCCTCTTCGTCAAGCGCGACCACATTCCGTCGGTGACGGCCGCCGAACTAGATCGCCTGCAGCCGTCGATGATCTTCGTCTTCGGCGGTCCGTCCACGATCAGCGAGGAGATCGTGCGGGAGCTCGGGTCGAACTGGACCGACGAGGGCGTCGTCGAACGGATCGGCGGTGCGGACCGGTTCGAGGTGGCGGCAGCGGCGAGTGCCCGTGCCTTCACCGGCCCGCTGCGCACCGTCTATGTCGCCTCCGGCCGGGTCTGGCCGGACGGATTGACAGGCGGAGCGGCTGCGGCCGTCGATGGATCACCGATGCTGCTCACCGACACCGCACAGCTCCCGGCCACCACCGAGGCGGAGTTGCGGCGCCTCTCCCCCGGCCGGATCCTGCTCCTCGGCGGCCCGGCTTCGGTCTCGTCGACAGTCGCAGACGCGCTCGGTCAGATCGCCCCCATCGAGCGTGTCTGGGGCGCAGACCGGTATTCGACAGCACTGGCCATCGCGAAGCGGGTCTTCGGGTCCGACCGGCCGGGCCTGATGGTGGCCACCGGGGCCAACTACCCGGACGCCCTCGCCGGGAGCGCGGCCGCAGTCGTCACCCGGGGCCCGATCCTGCTCTCCCGCGACCACGGTCTCCCGCCGGGCACGGACGCCGAACTGACTCGGCTCGGTCCGGACACGGCATACCTGCTCGGTGGCACGGCATCGGTGCCCATCGAGATTCCGCGGTTGGTGCAGAAGGAACTCGGGGTGTGCTGGGCGGGATTCGCTCCTACCGACGGACGGACTGAGGTGATCAGTGCTGTCGCCGGCGTGAGCGGTCAGAAGATCGCCAACACCTTCGACATGGGTGGACGGATGACCGGCGCGGCCGACATCGTGCGCTACCTCATCGACCACCAGGTATGCACGACCTTCTTCCCCACCTCAATCATGGCCGACACTCCCGAGGGCCACGACGTGATGGCCCTGATCGCCGCGCACCCTGAACTCTTCGAGATCGGCAATCACACCGTCCACCATTGCGACCTGGTGCGTGGGGGCGGTGGTTCTCCGACGGCTGCCCCGTGCCAGGTGCCGATGACAGACAGCTTCGTCCGGGCCGAACTAAGCGACGCCGAAACGGTGCTTCGCGGCCTGTCCGGTATGACTGTGCGGCCCTATTGGCGACCGCCCTTCGGCTCGTCCGACGCCCGCGTCCAGTCGCTCGCCACGTCGGTGGGCTACCCGAAAACCATGATGTGGAGTCGGGACACGGCGGACTGGGATCCGGGAACGAGCACCGCCGACATCCTCGACGCCGTCCTGAATCCCACTCCACCGGCCGGCACGATCGTGCTCAACCACCTCGGGGGATACAACACCGGCGCTGCCCTGCCGACGATCATCTCGACCCTTCGCGCCCGCGGGGTGACCGTCACGACCGTCTCGGACCTCATGGACGGCTGAACCGGCCTTTCGACACCCCTGAACCGGCCTTTCGACGTCAGGAAGATCGTGTCGGCCACCTTGGCGACGTGGTCGCCCTCCCACGGCTGATCCGGCCACGCGCCGGCTTCGCGAGCGCGTAGGCCGCGATCTCCTCGGGGGTCACTTGGTCGCCTCGTGCATTTGACGCAACTCCTTCTTCAGGTCACCGATCTCATCCCGCAACCGGGCCGCGACCTCGAAGCGCAGCTCAGCGGCAGCAGCGTGCATCTGGTCGGTGAGCTCGTGGATGAGCGAGGCGAGCTCGCTTGCCGGCAGCCCCTTGACCGACGCCGCTTGGCCGGTGTCGGCCATCATTGCGCCGCGCCCACCGCGCCCGGCCCCGCGCACACCGCGCGTCTGGCTTCGGCCGGATCCGAGCAGGGCGTCAGTGTCGGCGTCCTCACGCCCGAGCAGGTCGGTGATGTCGGCGATTTTCTTGCGCAGCGGCTCGGGGTCGATGCCGTGCTCGCGGTTGTAGGCGACCTGCTTCTCGCGGCGCCGGTTGGTCTCCTCGATCGCATTGGCCATCGACGGCGTGATCTTGTCGGCATACATGTGGACCTGCCCCGAGACGTTACGGGCGGCTCGGCCGATGGTCTGGATCAGCGAGCGGGCCGAGCGCAGGAAACCCTCTTTGTCGGCGTCGAGGATGCTGACCAGGGAGACCTCCGGCAAGTCCAGGCCCTCACGCAACAGGTTGATGCCCACGAGCACGTCGAACTCCCCGAGGCGCAACTCGCGCAGCAACTCCACGCGACGCAGCGTGTCGATGTCGGAGTGCAGATAGCGCACCCGCACGCCCTTCTCGAGCAGATAGTCGGTCAGGTCCTCGGCCATCTTCTTGGTCAGCGTGGTGACCAGCACGCGCTCGTCGCGCTCGGCGCGCTGGGCGATCTGGTCGAGCAGATCATCGATCTGGCCCTTTGTCGGCTTGAGGATGACCTCGGGGTCGATCAGCCCGGTCGGCCGGATGACCTGCTCGACGACGCCATCGCTCTTGGCGATCTCGTAGTCACCTGGCGTCGCCGACAGATACACGGTCTGCCCGATCCGGTCGAGAAATTCCTCCCACATCAGCGGCCGGTTGTCCATCGCGCTCGGCAGGCGGAAACCATGGTCGACCAGCGTGCGCTTGCGCGACATATCGCCTTCGTACATCGCGCCGATCTGCGGGACCGTCTGGTGCGACTCGTCAATGACCAGCAAGAAGTCATCGGGGAAATAGTCGAGTAGGCAGTTGGGCGCCGACCCACGGGACCGGCCATCGATGTGCATTGAATAGTTCTCGATACCGCTGCAAGAACCGATCTGCCGCATCATCTCGATGTCATAGGTCGTGCGCATCCGCAGCCGCTGCGCCTCCAGCAGCTTGCCCTGCTTCTCGAAGAGCGCGAGCTGATCGGCCAACTCCTTCTCGATCCCGGTGATCGCGCGCTCCATCCGCTCGGGCCCGGCGACATAGTGGGTGGCGGGGAAGACATACATCTCGGTCTCCTCGCGAACCACCTCACCGGTGACCGGATGGAGGGTATAGATCCGCTCGACCTCGTCACCAAAGAACTCGATCCGCAAGGCCAGTTCCTCATAGACCGGGATGATCTCGACCGTGTCGCCGCGCACCCGAAAGGTGCCTCGGGTGAAGGACAGGTCGTTGCGGACATACTGCATCTCCACGAACCGGCGCAGCAACGCGTCGCGCTCGATCGGCATACCGACCCGGAGCCGGACCATGCGGTCGACGTACTCCTGCGGGGTGCCGAGGCCGTAGATGCAACTGACCGACGCGACGACGACGACGTCGCGCCGGGTCAGCAGCGAGTTGGTCGCGCTGTGGCGCAGCCGCTCGACCTCGTCGTTGATCGA
>NZ_DAOQZV010000208.1:0-3862 GCF_035343835.1 Nostocoides sp.
GGGCCGTCGAGCGCGACGCGCTGCGCGGCTTCCCGGGCATACACCCGTGACATAGCGCTGGTCGCGGCCCCGTCGAACCGGCCGGGGTTCTTCGCGTGGCGCGTGCCGTCCTGCGCGGCGGCGGCGGCCTGGGCGAAGACGGCCGCGCCCTCGGTGTAGGCGATCAGTTCGCCGAGCCGGAAGAGCACGTGCTGGCTGCGCGTCAGCCGCCCCACCTTGCACGCCTCGAGCACCGCGGCCATCGAGCGTGCGGCGAGCGCCGCGATGCCGGCTCCGACGTCGCTCTTCTGGGCGTGCAGGGCGTCGAGTTGGGACGCGAGATCCGTGTAACGGCGGCCGAGGCTCTTGAGGTGCAACTGCCACCGGTCACGCGCGATGGTCATCTCCATGATCTCGGAGGTGCCCTCATAGATCGTGGTGATGCGCACATCGCGGCGGATCTTCTCCACGACATACGGCCGGGTGTAGCCGTAGCCGCCGTGGGCCTGGATGGCGGCGTCGGCGGCGGCGTTACCCGCTTCTGTCGCAAGGTATTTCGCGATCGCGCCCTCGGTGTTCATGGCGCCGTTCTCGCCGAGCCCGCGGTCGATCTTGTCAGCCGTGTCCTCCATGAATGCGCGCGCCGCTTCGAGGCGAACAGCGTGCGGGACGATCAGCTTGTGGGTGAAGCCCTGCTTCTCCGCAAGCGGGCCGCCGCCCTGGATGCGCTCCTTGGAGTAGGCGATTGCGCGATCCAGTGCCTCCCAGCCGCCACCGAGCCCGAAGGCGGCAACCATCAACCGGGTGTAACCAAAGACCTGCTGCGCCTGGATCAGGCCCTTGCCCGGCTCGGTACCGATCAGATTGTGGGCCGGGACGACGACGTCGTCGAGGAAGAGGGGCGCGGTGTTGGACAGGCGCAGCCCGTGCTTGTCCTCCGGCGGCCCGGCGCTGAAGCCGGGGGTGTCCTTCGGGACGACGAACCAGGTCGGGCCCTCCGGCGTCGCGGCAAGGATCGTGGAGAAGTCGGCGATCGAGCCGTTGGAGATCCACTGCTTGCGACCATTGATCCGGTATGCGGTGATCTCGCCGTCTTCACCGAAGATCGGTTCCGCGGTGGTGGTCATCGCCCCGAGGTCGGAGCCGGCTTCCGGCTCGGTGGCGCCATAGGCGAAGACGACGCCCTGCTCGGCGATCGCGCCGAGCCACTCCTGCTTCTGCTCCTCGGTCGCCCCCACGACGATCGGGTCGGAGCCGAGGAAGGTGGCGAAGACGGCAGTGGCGAGGCCAATGTCCTTGCGCCCCATGGCTTCACAGACGCGGTAGCTGTCGAAGGCGCCGCCGTCCATGCCGCCATACGTCTCGGGAATGAAGACGAGCTGGACGCCGAGGGTGTCGGGGTCGGACATAGCCCGGACGATGTCCTCCGGGCAGGTGTCCTCATGATCCAGATCGAGGACGAGCTGTGGCGGCAGGGCCTCGTCGACGAAGTCGCCGAGCGCCTCGATCATCATCTTCAGCGTCGGCAAGTCGAGTCCGGCGCCGCCGACGTGGCCAGTGGTGGGGGTGTCAGTCATGGGTATTCCTCGGGTCGGGGCGTCGGGGTGGTGTGGTCTGGGTGCCGCTGCCGGTCGTGCAGCGGTGCCGCCCGGGGCCGGCCGGCTCCGGCCGGGCCACGGTGCGGTACTGGGCGTCAGCCGCGTCGCTTGCCGATCTCGTCGACAAGTGCGGGGAGGATTTGGTGCAGGTCGCCCACGACACCGAAGTCGGCGATGGCGAAGATCGGGGCGTTGGCGTCCTTGTTGACGGCGACGATGGTCTTGCTCGACTGCATCCCCGCACGGTGCTGGATGGCGCCGCTGACGCCCGCCGCGACATACAGAGCGGGGGCAACGGTCTTGCCGGTCTGGCCGACCTGGATGTCGTGCCCGGCCCAGCCGAGGTCGGTGACCGCGCGGGTGGCCCCGACCGCGCCGCCGAGGGCGTCGGCGAGTTGATCGATGACGGCGAAACCCTCCGGTGAGCCCACGCCGCGACCACCGGCGACGACGGTCGCGGCATCGGTCAGGTCGGGTCGGCCGGTGCTGCCTTTGGGGTTGCGGGCGGTGATCGCCGCGCCCTTGGCGGTGGCGCTGAGGTCGACGGCCACGGCCTCGACCGCGGTGGCCGAGGGTGCTTCGGTCGCCGCAATTGTGTTGGGGCGCATGGTGATCACGGCCGGTCCGCGGGTCACGACACTGGTGGCGTGGTAGGCGCCGGAGACGATCGACTGGGTCGCGACGACCTGGCCGGCCTCGAGGGCGACCGAGGTGGCGTCGCTGACCAGGCCCGAGTCGAGGCGTACGGCGAGGCGAGCCGCGATGTCCTTGCCCTCAGGGCCGGAGGTGATCAGGACGGCGGTTGGGCTGGTCTGCGCGGCCACGGCGGCGAGGGCGTCGACCTTGGGCACGGCGAGGAAGTCGTCGATGGCGTCGGCAGTGATGCTGTAGACCGTGGCGGCACCATGAGCGCCGAGAGCGGCGGTGACGTCATCGGCGACCGGACCGCAGACCACCGCGGCGGGCTCACCGAGCGCGCGCGCGGCGGTGAGCAGTTCGAGGGTGGCATTGCGGACACCGGTGGGGGTGACGTCGGCGAGGACGAGAACGGTGGACACGTGGGGTTTCCTTTGCAGCTTGAGCGGCGGTCGCCGAGAGAGTCGGTCAGAGGAGGCCGCGAGCGGCGAGGAAGTCGGCGAGTTGGGCGGCTCCGGTGCCGTCGTCGGTGATGACGGTGCCGGCGGCGCGCGGCGGGGCCGGGGCGATCGCGCGGACCTGCACGGCGGCAGCGCCCGCGCCGACGAGGGCCGGCTCGATGCCGAGGTCGGCGAGGGAGAGCGTCTCGAAGGGCTTCTTCTTGGCCATCATGATCTGCCGGAAGGCCGGGTAGCGGGCTTCACCGCTCTGGTCGGTGATGGAGACGACGGCCGGCAAGGCGGTGGTCACCTCGAGGCTGGCCGTGTCGCCGTCGCGGGTGGTCTTGACGCTTTCGCCTTCCAGCGCAATGGTTTTGGCGAAGGTGGCTTGGTTCGCGCCCAGGCGTTCGGCGACCATCGACGGCATGGCCGACATCTCGGCGTCGGTGGAGGCCATGCCGGTCAGGACCAGGTCGTAGCCGATCTTCTCCA
This sequence comes from Nostocoides sp., assembly GCF_035343835.1. Taxonomy (NCBI): domain Bacteria; kingdom Bacillati; phylum Actinomycetota; class Actinomycetes; order Micrococcales; family Intrasporangiaceae; genus Nostocoides; species Nostocoides sp. The sequence goes on from NZ_DAOQZV010000208.1 coordinate 3,146, forward strand.
GGGCCTTGGCCAGCACGAGCGAGGTGCCGAGAGCGTCGCTCCCGTGGATGCCGTCGTCGATGACGTGGACGGCCTGGCCGGCGCCCATTGCGAGCGCCTTCATCAGGGCCTCGCGGGCTTGAGCTGGCCCGACGCTCAGGACGGTGACCTCGGCCGAGGCGCCGCCTTCGACGAGGCGCACGGCTTGCTCCACGGCATACTCGTCGAGCTCGGAGAGGTGCCCTTCGATGCCCGCACGATCGAGGGTCAGGTCGGGTCCGAACTTCCAGACAGCGGTGGATTCTGGCACGTACTTCACGAGCACGACGATCTTCATCTAGGCCCCTTGTATTCGGCTGTCCTGCTGGTTGAGCGCCCTCGGCTTCGTCGCCGGTTGCGTTGCAATCGACGCTACTCGCGTGCCGGAAGTGCGTCCTGCCGTCTGGACACCTGCGGGGCTGTACAGTGCGTCACTCAGCAAGCGCTTGCTTAGAGCGTGTCAGTCGCGGGGTAGCGCCCTTTTGGCATGAAAGTGGTTGCGCGGCAATGCATTCGGGCGCAATCGAGTTGATGGTCAACCCGACGAGCCGCCCGTATGCCGTGGCCTGCCGTCCCGGCCCGCCGCGCGTTGGCGTGTGCTCGGGGAGTACAGCACCGTTATCGGTGACCACATGCCGGACGCGCTTGATTTCGGCCCCGGGCCTACCTCGTGCGGGCGGTGCTTGCCATGCGTGCGCA
>NZ_DAOQZV010000208.1:3962-5790 GCF_035343835.1 Nostocoides sp.
CAAGGCGGCCGCGCTCTCGGCGGTGTGGCGCTCTGCGGTCGGGACGCCTCTGGCTGTGGCAGCGTAAGTGCCGTGCCAGGCGGGAGGAATGTCGAGGTGGCCGAAGGCCGCGATCCCACTCATGCGCCTCTTGGCATGAATCGCGACGCGCAACACGTCGAGGTCCACCCGTTGGTGTGGGCGAAGACGACCAAGTCGACCAGGTCCTTGACTCGGCTATTACGTCGTCCGTCTGGGTTGTTGGTTTCCATCGTGGCGCAGACCTTGTCGGCGATCTGATCGACCATCGGGTAGAGCCGATAGGGATGAGTGGTGAGCGGTGGGCGCGGGTAGAGCCGGTTGGCTGGTTCCACGACCTCCACCTCGCCGATCGGGGGCGGGCCGATGACGACGTCGACGGTGACAGTCTCCACGTGCATATCGGTGTCGGCGTCCATGCACGCAAATACGTAGCGACGCATGGCCACGCCGGGTTGATTTTGACCCCTGCCAATGGGGATGGAACGGATCACGCGGAAGGTGAGGTGGTCGCCCAGATCGACGGGTACAAGCTCGGTAAGCGCGCGTTCGGCCCCATCAAGATCGACAGCCTTTAGAGCCGGGAGATCGACATCTCTGGTGGTGCGCGACCGAGGCACCCGCGCCAGCACCCTTATCCCACCCTTGAGCATCCGGAGGCTTCACCGTCGGCGAAGACGCGTGAGAGGAATCTGTCGAATCGCGCTTGGCGAATCTCGCGTCGACGGTCGCGGCGCTCACTCCTGGGCCGGCCTTCGCAGCGGACTTGCGCGCGGCAGCTTTGATCGCGAGTTCAAGAGATGGCCAATCGTGATAGGGCTCAAGCGGTTCAGCCATCGCGCCACGCCTCGGGATGGATTCCGGCGCGTTCGACTAGGGTGGCCGAGAACTCGCGCCCATCGAGCTTTCGACGGCGTGCGACCGAAATCAGCGACTCGCTTCGTGGGCTTGGGGCGGTGCGCCGGTCATGTGATAGCAGTTGAACAGGTGTCTTCCGCTACCAGTGCACGAGGCACAGCAAGGGCCGGGGGAGCGGTTGCTCCCCCGGCCCTTGCCGGACATCGCAGGCGCGATCAGATGTCGTAGTACATCTCGAACTCGTGCGGGTGCGGGCGGAAACGAATCGGGTCGATCTCGTTCTTGCGCTTGTACTCGATCCAGGTGTCGATGACGTCCTGGGTGAAGACGTCGCCTTCGAGCAGGAACTCGTGGTCGGCCTCAAGCGCGTCGAGCACCTCACCGAGCGAGCCGGGGACCTGCTTGATCTCCGCGTGCTCCTCCGGCGGCAGCTCGTAGAGATCCTTGTCCACCGGCTCCGGGGGCTCGATGCGGTTCTTGATCCCGTCGAGTCCGGCCATCAGCTGGGCGGCGAAGGCGAGGTAGGGGTTGCAGGAGGGATCGGGGATACGGAACTCGATGCGCTTGGCCTTCGGCGATGCGCCCGCGATCGGGATGCGGATGCAGGCCGAGCGGTTGCGAGCGGAGTAGACAAGGTTGACCGGCGCCTCATACCCCGGCACGAGGCGGTGGTAGGAGTTGACGGTCGGATTGGTGAAGGCGAGGACCGCGGGGGCATGCTTCAGCAGGCCGCCGATGTACCAGCGCGCGATGTCGGACAGGCCGCCATACCCGCGCTCGTCGTAGAACAGCGGCTCGCCGTTCTTCCACAGCGACTGGTGGGTGTGCATGCCCGAGCCGTTGTCGCCGAACACCGGCTTCGGCATGAAGGTGGCCGACTTGCCGTTGTGCCACGCGGTGTTCTTGACGACGTACTTGAACTTCATCATGTCGTCGCCGGAGTGCAGCAGCG
>NZ_DAOQZV010000209.1:0-5737 GCF_035343835.1 Nostocoides sp.
GATCTGTTTCGCGCCGTGCGCAAGCACCTGGCGGACGCCGACGGCATCCAGGTCGCCGTCACCGCGGGCGGGGACCCTCGGCGCGCAACGGCGCTGCGCGATGCGATCCTCGTCGCTCTGGACACCGGAGAGCTGCCCAGCCGCCGGCAGCGTGGTAACGACGCTCGACAGGAGCCGGCCGGGCGGGTCGCCCTCGTCGGGGGAGGGCCCGGCGCCGAGGATCTGATCACCGTCCGTGGCCGCCGCCTGCTCGCGCAGGCGGACGTCGTCGTGGCCGACCGCCTCGGCCCCACGACCGCGCTCGCCCACCTGGCGCCCAACGCGCTCATCGTGCCCGTGGGCAAGACGGCCGGTCATCACCCGGTGCCGCAATTCGAGATCAATGAACTGCTCGTGCGCCACGCGAAGGAGGGCGCCCAGGTGGTCCGCCTCAAGGGCGGCGACCCCTTCGTTCTCGGCCGCGGCGGTGAGGAGGCCTTGCACTGCGCGGCGCACGGCATTCCGATCGAGGTCGTGCCCGGTGTGACCTCCGGCATCTCGGTCCCCGCCGCCGCCGGCATCCCGGTCACCCACCGGGGCATCACCGCCTCCTTTGTGCTCGCCTCAGGCCACGACGGGCCCGCGTCCGTGCTCGCCGCCGCCCGCGACGCGGCACCCGATGCCACCCTGGTGCTCCTGATGGCGGTCTCCGCGCTCGCCACCATCGCCGAGGGGCTCATCGCCTCCGGCCGCGCCCCCCGCACCCCGGTGGCGATCATCGAGTCCGGCTGGACACCCGGGCAACGCACGACCGTCACCGCTTTGGAGCGCGCCGCTGCCGACGCCCACCGCGTCGGTGTTCGGGCCCCGGCGGTGATCGTCGTCGGCGACGTCGTCGCGGTTCGCGAAGAACTGCAGCTCCTCTCCGGGTCGGCCGAGCCCTTTGCTGGGCCGACCGCGTCGGCTTAGCTCGGACGTATGACGCCACTTCCCGACGACGCCGTGGCGGCCACCATCGTGCTGCTCGCGCATGGGTCGCCCGATCCGCGGCACGCTCACGGCATCGAGGCACTAGCCGCCCGCGTCGCCGTGCTCGACCCCGGCCGCGAGGTCCGGATCGCCTATCTCGATCACCATGGCCCGACCCCGGGGCATATCGGTCACGTGCTGTCGGTTGCGGGTGCCGACCGGGACGTCGTGGTCGTTCCGGCGCTGCTCAGCCGCGCCTTCCATGTCGAGGTGGACGTCCCCGATGCGGCCGCGGCGTTGGCCACGGCATACGGGCGTCGCGTCCTGCTGGCGGACGCTCTGGGCCCGGACGCGGCGATCGGGGAGGCCATCGGGGAGCTCCTGCGGCGGGATCGTCCGAGCGCCGACGTCGTCGTCGTCTACGTCGCCGGGAGTTCGCGGCGTGCCGCCGTCGACGAACTGCTCGCCGCGATCGCTGCGGGTGTGCCGCCTGGCCCGCACTATGCCTTCGCCACCCTGGACGACTACAAACCCCTGGACGATGCCGTCGGCCACCTTAACGGGGGCGCCCAGGTGGTCGGGGTCTCGGCGATGCTCGCCGAGGGGGTGTTGCGCGACCGGATGGTCGCGCGGTGCCGCGCCGACGGCATACCTTTTGTCGGGGGCGTGCTCGGGGATACCGATGCGGTGGCACGGCTGGTGCTGGCCCGGGCCGCTGCCGCGCGGTGACCCACACGGGAATCGTTGTCGGTGCCTGACGGTTGACTTGGGCCATGAGCACGTCGCCCTGGCAAGTGATGCACAGCCTCACCCGCGACGGCAGCGTCGCCCAGACCGCGCTGCCGCCCGGGACCGCGCGTCGCGTTTTGACGTATGCCCGCCCCTTCCGCGCGGTCATCGCGGCCTTCCTCACGCTGGTGGTCATCGACGCACTCTTCGTCGTCGCCACCCCGCTGCTGCTCGCCCGGCTCGTCGATCGCGGGGTCATCCCCGGCGACAAGGCGCTGGTCATAGAGCTGGCCTCGATCATCGCCGTCATCGCCGTCCTCGACGCCGGCGTCTCGGTCTTTTCGCGGTGGTATTCCGCGCGCATCGGCGAGGGGCTGATCTATCACCTGCGCACGCAGGTCTTCGGACACGTCCTGCGGCAGCCGATCGCCTTTTTCACCCGCGCGCAGACGGGTGCCCTCGTCTCTCGCGTCAACAATGACGTCATCGGGGCTCAACAGGCCTTCACCAGCGTGCTGTCGAGCGTGGTGAGCAATATCGTCTCACTCACCCTGATCGTCGCTGCCATGCTCGCGCTGTCGTGGCAACTGACCCTGGCGGCGCTCGCCCTTGTCCCCTTCTTCCTGCTGCCCGCCCGGTGGATGGGGCGTCGGCTCGCCGCCCTGGCGCACGAGCAGATGAATCTCAATGCCGAGATGGGCTCCCGGATGACCGAACGCTTCAACGTGGGGGGAGCCCTGCTCGTCAAGCTCTTCGGTGACCCCGAGCGCGAGGATCGCGAGTATGCCGATCGCGCCGCCCGCGTCCGTGACATCGGGATCAAGATCGCGATGAACCGCACGATCTTGTTCATCGCGTTGACGTTCATCGCGTCGCTGGCGACAGCGATGGTCTACGGCTTCGGTGGCGTCATGGCCATCGACAAGACCCTGACCGTCGGCACCCTCATCGCCCTCGCCACGCTGCTGGCCCGCCTCTACGGGCCGCTGACCACCCTGAGCAATGTGCGCGTCGACGTCATGACGGCCCTGGTCTCATTCACCCGTGTCTTCGAGATCCTCGACCTGACCCCCGCGATCCGCCAGGCCCCGAACGCTCAACCCCTGCCGGGGGGAGCCGTTGGCGTGGAATTCGACCAGGTCGACTTCCGCTATCCCGGCGCGGATCAGGCATCGCTGAAGTCGCTCGAGACGACGGTGTCCGGGGACCGGTCCGCCGGGGCTGTGGTGCTGCGCGAGGTGACCTTCTCGGCGGCGCCGGGCGAGCTGGTCGCCCTCGTCGGCCCTAGCGGTGCGGGCAAGACGACGATCACCAATCTCGTTGCGCGCCTTTATGATCCGAGTTCCGGGACGGTCCGGCTGCAGGGGATGGATCTGCGTGACGCCACGTTAGCTTCGGTCACCGGCGCGGTCGGCGTGGTGACCCAGGAGTCGCATCTCTTCCACGACACCATCCGGGCCAATCTCCTCTTCGCGGCTCCCGAGGCGACCGAGGAGCAGATCCATGCCGCTCTCGAGGCGGCGCAGATCGGCGGCTTGGTGGCCGGCCTGCCCAATGGCCTCGACACGGTCGTCGGTGACCGGGGCTACCGGCTCTCCGGCGGTGAGAAGCAGCGACTGGCCATTGCTCGCTTGCTGCTGAAGGGGCCGGGCCTGCTTGTCCTGGACGAGGCGACCGCGCACCTGGACAGCGAGTCGGAGTTGATGGTGCAGCGCGCCCTCGACACCGCGCTGGCCGGCCGCACTGCCCTGGTCATCGCCCACCGCCTCTCCACCGTTCGCCGGGCCGACCAGATCCTCGTCGTCGACGGCGGCCGCATCGTCGAGCGTGGCCGCCACCACGAATTGCTCGCGGCCGGTGGCTTGTATGCCGATCTCTATCGCACCCAATTCAGCGAGGCGGACGCGCCCGTCGCGGGGTGAGTCTTGCCTCTCTTCCCAAATACGAGGGCGAGCCCTACAGTCGGCGCCGGATGAATTCCAGGTGAACGGAAGGCAAAGACGCCATGACGAGCTTGACCGCGCTAGCGGTGCTCGCCGTCGTCCTTGTCGTGCTCTTCGACTACACCAACGGCTTCCACGACGCCTCCAACATCATTGCAACCGTCATCGCCTCGCGAGCGATGACCCCGATCCAGGCGGTCGTCATCGTCGCGACCTTCGAATTCCTCGGGCCCCTGCTCGGTGGCACGGCGGTGGCCAACACCATCGGGAAGTTCGTCGAACTCGGCGACGTGGATGCGCGACGCGCGATCCTGATCATTCTCGCGGGCCTGGTCGGCGCGATCGTGTGGAATCTCGGGACCTGGTGGCTCGGCATACCGTCATCGTCATCGCACGCGCTGACCGGCGGCCTGTGCGGCGCCGTCGTTGCGAGTGTCGGTGCGGGCCACGTGATCTGGGGCTTCGGCGAGCTGGGACGCGGGCATGTCACGGGCGTGACCAAGGTGCTCATGGGGCTACTGCTCAGCCCGGTCGTCGGCTTCGTCATCGGCTTCCTGCTGCAGAAGATCTCCGCCCTGCTGCTTCGTCGCGCCCGGCCGAGCGCCAACACCGGGCTGCGGCGCGCCCAATGGGTGACCTCGGCGTGGCTGGCCTTCTCGCACGGCGCCAATGACGCCCAGAAGTCGATGGGTATCTTGACCCTCGTCCTCCTGCTCGCAGGGCGGATCGCCGACTTCGCCGTGCCCTTCTGGGTGATGTTGATATGCGCAAGCGCGATCACCTGCGGGATCCTCTCGGGCGGGTGGCGGATCGTGCGGACCGTCGGTTTCGGCATTTACAAGATCCGGCCCATCCACGCACTCGATGCCCAACTGACCTCCGCCGGCGTCATCTACGCCGCCTCCCTGCTCGGCGCACCGGTCTCGACCACCCACGTCGTCTCGTCCTCGATCATGGGCATCGGTGCCGCCGACCATGCCCGCGAGGTGCGTTGGGCCAAGGCCAAGGAGATCCTCACCACCTGGCTGGTCACGATCCCCGGATCAGCCGCCGTCTCCGTGGTGACGATCCTGATCATCCGACTCTTCTGGTGACCCCCGACAAGGAGCGCCCAATGGACACCGAGCACGGACCGATGCGGCTGGTGCGCCGGGTCTTCCCCAAGAACCCGGACTTCTTCGATCTGCTCCGCGCGCAGTCCATAGGAGCGGTCGCGAGCCTGGAGTTGCTCGTGGAGTTCATGGAGTCCGACGGTGACCCGGACTTCGGGGCCCGGGTCAAGGACAACGAGATCGCGGCCTCGGCGATGAAAGAGGCCAGCATGAACGCCCTCAATGCTGCCTTCTCGACCCCGATGGACCGCGAGGAGCTCTACCGAGCGATCTAGTCCCTGCACCGGCTGACCACCTATGCCCGCACGACGGTTCGCGAGATGGAGGTGCTCCGCGTGGCGCCGGACGCACACACCATCCGGATGGCGTCGCTCCTGCTGGAGGGCGCCCGGGCCCTGGACGAGGGCTACGGCAAGCTCGAACACGAGACGGCGATGGCCGAGGGCCTGGCCGACCGGGCCCGCATCAGCGAACGGCGCGTCGAGAAGGAATATCGCAAGGCCCTTGCCGAGCTCTTCGACCCGGCCGAGGACGTGCGCCGCCTGGAGTCGCTGGACGGACCGACGGGGCCCGCGGCCTACGCGATGGTGATGGACGTCTTCAAACGCCGTGAGGTCTATCGGCACCTGTCCAATGCCGGCGACCGGGTGGCACGGGCGGGTGACACCCTGCACGACATCGTGGTGAAGTTGGTCTGACGGCACTCAGACATCCTCTTCGTCCCAGATCCGCACCTTGCCGCGCTCCGTCGCGCGCGGCCTCCGCCGAGCGACCGGGCGGGCTTCGGCGCGGGTGTCGAGAGCGTCGGTGGGCGGGGAAGCCGAGCCGGGTGCCTCCGATACGTCCGCGGCCACTCCTTCCTCGCGACGCAGTCCGAAGAAGATCAGGATGAAGCCCAAGGGCATGCTGACCCACCACTGATAGGCGTAGGCCTGGTGGGGCCCGAGCCCGGTGTCGGGCAAGCCGAGCGGCGTCGGCACGCCGCCCGCGGTCGGGGTCGAGGCG
>NZ_DAOQZV010000210.1:0-5735 GCF_035343835.1 Nostocoides sp.
CGGCTCCATCCAGTTCGGCATTGACATCGCTGGCATACCGGCCGGAGCGCTCCTGGCCCGACATGGCACCGATGGCGTCGGTGACGGCGTCGGTGATCGCCCGCAGCAGCGCGGCCTTGCGGAACTGCTCCTGCAGCGGCGCGATGTCGATGGCCGGCCCGAACTCCACGGTGATCTTGGCCGGCCGCGGGATGGTGACATCCGGCGGCTGCAGCTTCGCGGTGCCCGTCAAAGCACACGGGATGATCGGTGCCCCGGTGCTCAAGGCAAGCCGCGCGACCCCGGTGCGCCCGCGGTGGAGTCGACCGTCGCGCGAGCGCGTCCCCTCGGGGTAGATGCCGAAGGCCCCACCTTCGGCCAGCACCCGCTCGGCGATGTGCAGCGACTCCGCGGCCGCGCGCGCGTCCGAGCGCTCCACCGGAATGGTGCCGAAGGAACGGAACCACGAGCGCATGAAGGCCCCCTTGACCCCCGTGCCCTGGAAGTACTCCGCCTTGCCCAGGAAGCTCACCCGCCGGCCCGAAGCCAGCGGGATGACCATCGAGTCGCTGAACGAGAGGTGGTTGCTGGCGATGATCGCCGGGCTGCCCGCCGGCGGCACGTGCTCGCGCCCCTTGATCGTCGGGCGGGCGAGGGCATAGAAAGCGGGGCCGATCACCACCCACCGCATGAAGGAATCGAGGACGACATTGCTGTCACCGATGTGCTGGTCGACCGGATCGAGGTCCGAGTTCACGCCTGCTTCCCCCCTGTAGGCGGATTGCGGAAGATCCGCCGATCGGCGACCAGCGAGATCGCGCCCAGCCCGAGGCCGGTGACCACGGCCATGACAGCCAGCGAGCCGTAGACGAGCGCATTCGCCTTTGAACCCGGCATCGGTGCCATGCCCAACCGGTGCAGGACATAGGCACCGATGAACGCACCGACGACGGCCAGCGCCGTGTTGCCGACGCCCCGGTCGAAGCCGGCAGCCCGCACCCGTGGCCGGTCGACCCAGTGCGCTCCGACGACCAGCGCCAGCACCGACCAGATGACCACGACCGCCACCGCGGCAAGCACATCACCGGGCCGGTGCCAGCGCTCGGCCACGGTCCCGATCCCGGCCCCGCCGGCGACCAGGCCACCGACGAAGCACGCCAGCGGCCGCAGCACCCGCGGGACCGCGATGATCAAGACGGCCGCCATCGACAGGGCAGCGGTCGTATGCCCGCTCGGCATCGACACCGGCAGGTCGAGCCCACCCGGGCTGCGGGTGAGGTATTCGGTCTTGAGCAGTTGGGTCGTCTGGTTCGCCCCGACGACGAGAAGCGGCAGACCGATGGCCACCCGCCAGTGCCGGCCCAGCAAGGCAATGACCATGGCCGCCGCCGTGATCAGAGCCATCGGCAGGACGCGAATCTCGCTCAGCAGCACCTCGATCCGGCCGGCGTGGAAGCGATCGACCCGGAAGGACCGCACCACGTCCTCGTCGAGGATCTGGCCCGCGCGCGTTTTCAGCCCCACGACGACGACGATCGCGAGCAAGAGCAAGCCGCCGACCAGCAGCCAGCAGATGTCGGCAATATCGCGGATCGCCGAGCGACGTACGGGCACCTCGCTCATTCCCACTCGATCGTGCCCGGAGGCTTGCTCGTCACATCGAGGGTGACCCGGTTGACGCCGTCGACCTCATTGGTGATGCGGGTCGAGATGGTGGCGAGCACGTCATAGGGCAGCCGGGTCCAGTCGGCCGTCATGGCGTCCTCCGAGGACACCGGCCGCAGCACGATGGGGTGACCGTAGGTGCGTCCGTCGCCCTGCACACCGACCGAGCGGACGTCAGCGAGCAGGACCACCGGGCACTGCCAAATGGTCCGGTCCAGACCCGCCGCGGTCAACTCGTGCCGGGCGATCTGGTCGGCAGCCCGCAGGGTCGCGAGATTCTCGGCCGTGACCTCGCCGACGATCCGGATGCCCAGGCCCGGGCCGGGGAACGGCTGGCGCCACACGATGGCCTCGGGCACGCCGAGTTCGAGGCCGACTTTGCGGACCTCGTCCTTGAACAGATCGCGCAGCGGCTCGACCAGCGCGAACTGCAGGTCGTCCGGCAGGCCACCGACATTGTGGTGGCTCTTGATATTGGCAGTCCCGGTGCCACCACCGGACTCCACGACGTCGGGGTAGAGCGTGCCCTGGACGAGGAATTCGACCGGGTGGCCCTCGGCTGCGGCCTCGCCGACGACATCGCGCGCGGCCTGCTCGAACACCCGGATGAACTCACGCCCGATGATCTTGCGCTTCTCCTCGGGGTCGCGCACGCCGGCGAGCGCGGTCAGGAACCGCTCACGGGCATCGACGACGACCAGGTGCACACCGGTGGACGCAACGAATTCGCGCTCGACCGCCTCGGCCTCGCCCTCGCGCAAGAGCCCGTGGTCGACGAAGACGCAGGTCAGCCGGTCACCGACGGCCTTGTGGACGAGGGCGGCGGCGACGGAGGAGTCGACGCCGCCGGAGAGCGCGCAGAGCACGCGCTTGTCGCCGACGGTCGCGCGGATCGCCTCCACTTGCTCGTCGATGACGCTCGCGGCATCCCAGTCGGGCGCCAGCCCCGCGCCTGAGTAGAGGAAGTTCTCCAGCACCTCCTGGCCAAAGGTGGAGTGCACGACCTCGGGGTGCCACTGCACGCCGTAAAGCCGGCGCACGTCGTCCTCGAAGGCCGCGACGGGCGCGCCCGCGGTGGTGGCAGTGACCGTCATGCCCTCGGGGGCGACCGACACGCTGTCGCCGTGGCTCATCCATACGGACTGTTCGCGGGGTTGGCCGTGGAAAAGGGTGGAATGTGGCCCGTCGCGGCGCATCGTGGTCTGGCCGTACTCGCGCAAGCCGGTGCGCGCGACCGTGCCGCCGAGAGCGGCGGCCATCGCCTGGAATCCGTAACACATCCCGAATACCGGTATGCCGGCCGCCAGCAGGGCGGCGTCGAGGCTGGGTGCGCCGTCGGCGTAGACCGACGACGGTCCGCCGGAGAGGATGATCGCCGCGGGGTGGCGGGCGATCAGGTCCTCGACGGTGGCCGTATGCGGGACCACCTCGCTGTAGATCCTCGCCTCCCGGACGCGTCGCGCGATCAGCTGGGCGTACTGGGCGCCGTAGTCGACGACGAGGACGGGTCGGCGCGTGCTGGTCACGGCGCCGATGCTACTTGGGGACGTGCGAACTCTGCGGCAACCTTCCGCTCCACGACGAAGGAGAGGAAGGGCACGCAGCCGGCCAGCATGACCCCGACCATCTTCGGCAGCGACCAGCCCGCCTTGAAGCCGAGATTGGCCGTCGCGGCGAGATAGATCATGTAGAGGAAGCCGTGCGGCTGCGGCCACCAGGCCAGCGGGTTGGCCCGGTTGCCGGGGTCGCCATTCCAGTGCAGGAGGTACTGGAAGACCATCTCCACCACCAGGATGAGCAGGCCCACGCCGACGATGAGCGCCATGATCGTGAAAAAGCGCAGCGCGGTGGCGAGCTTGGCGGCATCTCTGCTTTGGGGGTTTGCGGTCATGGCTCCTGCGTCAGGGTCGGTGCGCCGCCGGGTGGCGGCGCGAGAAGCGTGAGGTGCCGGCGTTGCCGGGCGTCTTGCTGGACCATCTTGATCCATAAGAAGAAGGCGAACGCGGCAAAGACCCACCACTGAAGCGCGTAGGCCGCATTGCGACCCTTCAGCCCGGTGTCCGGCCGCGGTGGGGGGATGCGTTCGAGCGCGCCGGGCCGGTCAGCGGCCTGCGGGTCATTGGCGGGCGCCTCGCGCTGGGCGAAGCCGAAGGCGTTATAGATCGCGCCTGGCCAGATGTTGACAAGGCGGGCCAGGTCGACCGACCCGAGTTGGCCGGCCGGATAGCTCTCGGTGGTCGGAGACTCGCCCGGCGCCAGCGAGGCCACGACCGTGGTCTCGCCCGTGGGCGGTGGCGGGGCGGCGGGCACGCTCCCGCCCGCTGCCGGCGGCAGCCAGCCACGAACGACCGGGAAGACCACGCCGGTCGCGCTCTCGGTCATCGGCGTGAGCAGCCAGTAGCCGTCGCGGCCCGCGAGGAGGCGAGCGGGGATGAGGACCTGACCCTCGGCATACGTGCCGGTGACGATGGCGAGGCGGGCGTTCGCGGCGGCCGGGAAGGGCGCATGCGGTGAGAGCAAGGTCGCGAGGGCCACCGGCGGCTGCGCGCGGGCCTTGGCCATCTCCTCGGCCCGGGCCTTGTCCTGGGCGACACCGAGTTGCCAGCGGCCGAGTTGGGTGAAGGCGACGATGATCAGGACCACCAGCGCCAGCAGCGCGAGCCACTTGGGCTTGAGGGCGGTCCGGAGCACCCCGACAGGGTATGTCGCCCGCCTGGTGACCCCGCGAGGTGACCCCGCGAGGGTGGCCGGCGGCGACCCGTCAGCCCTTGAGCTTGGAGTCGTCGAAGACGATCAACGAGCCGCCATAGCAGGCCACCCAGACCTGCTTCTTGGTGGGTTCGTAGGTGATGCCGATGGGCGAGGCGTCCGTGATCACGGTCTGCAGGATGTGCATATCGGAGGTGCGGATCTTGCTCATCGAGGCCGAGCCGTAGTTGACGACATAGATGGCCAGCCCATCACTGGAGATCGCCATCGAGCGGGGCTCGCTCGCCGTCTTGACGGTGGCGAGCACCGCGCCCGTGGCCCGGTCGATCTTGGCGACCGTCCCCGAGGTGTTATTGGTGACGTAGATGACCTTGCCGTCCGGGCTCATGACCAGGTGTCGGGGGCCGTTGCCAGGCTCCGCGAAGGTCGAGACGGCCTTGGTGGCGAGGTCGACGGCGACGATGCGCTGGGAGCCCATGAGCGCGACATACGCGGTCCGGGAGTCGGGCGAGACAACGATGCCGCGGGGGTACTTGCCGCCCAGGTCGATCCGGGCCGTTTCCTTGGTGGTCGTGGCGTCGATGACCGACAGGCTCCACGAGCACCAGTTACTGACGAGGACCTTGCTCGCGTCGGGGGTGATCGCGACATACTTCGGGACCGCCCCCACCGGCACCACGGCATCGACGGCCAGGGTCGAGGTGTTGACCCGATAGGCGTATGACGTGTCGGTCCCGTCGCCCTTGCGGCACGAGTCGAGGCCCTCGGGGCCGAACCCGCTGCCGTACATGGAGTAGTTGGACACCCACGCAGACTTGCCGTCCGGGGTGAAGGCCGCCTCGACGGGCGCGCCCTTGGACACACCCGGGTGGCCGGTGATCCCGAAATCGCTGAGCGTCACCGAGTCCGGGATCGTCTTGAGCAGTGCCCCGTCGGCGCGGAAGACGCTGATCGAGTGGTGATACATCATGTTCTGCGCCACGAGCAGGCCGCCCGGGCCGGCGACGATGGACTTCGGCGACATCGACTGCGAGGCCATCCGCATGGTGCGGACCAGGCTCGTGGCGTCGGACGCGCCAGCGGTGCCCTGCTTTGCTTCGGGGCTGGGGGCCGGCGCGGGGATCTCGGGGGTGACCGCCACGATCGCAGCGGGCTTGACCGGGGCGCTCGTCGTGACGCCCGGCTTGGCGTCGGAAGCGCTGAACAGGCCGCCGACGAAGCCGACGAGGGCCTTGACGGCGAACCAGATCGTCGTCAGCAAGGTGAGCAGGATGATCAGTGCGATGGTCCGGCGCAGGGCGTAGTTGGGGCGCTTGGCCGGCGGGCGTCGTCGGGTAGCGCCGGGTGGCGCTGGTCGGCGCGGGCCCTGCGGGCCGCGGGGT
>NZ_DAOQZV010000211.1:0-5724 GCF_035343835.1 Nostocoides sp.
ATACGCCTCGTCGCGTGAGCGGCCGATCTCGATCCGCTCGCCGCGCACCCATCGGTCGACGCCACGGCGGGCGGGCCACCAGCGCGACGCCCAGGCACGGTCGCCTGCGGACACCGCCGACCCGAGCGACTCCCTTCCGGCACCGTCGACGAGCACCTCCCGCACTCGGCCGGAGGCATCCGCTTCGGCGACCACGCAGGGCACGACGTCCAGCCACTCATTCGCGATAACGAGCGCCGGCCCGAGGTCGTGCAGGTCGGGAATATCGGACCCGCCATCGGAACGACGCCACGCCACGGGGTGCGGAAGCCCTTGTGGTGCAACGACATCCACGCCGAGCAATCGCACATCAGCGGCAACCGGCGATGCCGCCAGGAACCCGAGCAACTCGCCCCGGCCGCTGCCGACATCGACGATCGTCGCGAGTCCCTCCCGCTCGGCCAGGCGTCCGATCGCGGAGGCGAAGACGACGCCAAGGGCGCCGTGACAGGACGTCGTGAAGTGACCGGCCGGACCGGAGGCGTCACGATAGAAGCCGCCCTCGGCATACAGGGCGTGCTGCCACGCCGTCGCCCAGGGGATCACCGGGTGAGGCTACGGCCGGGTGGGGTCCGCGTCATACTCGCCGATCGCATAGCGCAAGCGCTGGCCGATGTCCTCGAGGATGGCGGCGACCGAGTCCAGCCGGGCCGGCTCGTGCGGGTCGAGCAGCCCGACCGAGCGGCAGCGAGCGCCGAGGGTCTCGATGGCGGGGCCGGACATCGCCCCGCCACGCAGTTCTCCTTCGAATCGCCCCAGCACGGCGATCAGGACCAGGGCATCGCTGGTCAGGATGGGATTGGGCGTCGCCTCGGACATCGCAGTCCACCTCTCTCACGTGAGGCTGGCTTCCAGGATGACAGACTTGCCCGGTGACGTCGCCGCCGCCGCTGCTGCCTCCGGGCCGCCTTCGCGTCGGCATTGTCGGTGCCGGGAAGGTCGGCGCGGTCCTCGGTGCCGCCCTGGCCAATGCCGGTCATCTCGTCATCGGGGCCAGCGCCGTCAGCGCCGCGTCCCTTGCTCGCGCCGAAGCGCTGCTCCCCGATGTCCCGATCCTGCCGGTCGATGACGTGGTCGCGACCTGCGATTTGGCGGTTCTCGCCGTTCCCGACGACGCTCTCGCGCCGCTCGTCGCCGGCCTCGCGACCACGGACGTATGGCAGCGTGGTCAGCTCGCGCTGCACACCTCTGGGCGCAGCGGGCTGGGTCCGCTCGCCCCCGCGATCGCCCTCGGCGTGGGCGGCATGGCCATCCATCCGGCGATGTCCTTCACCGGGACGGTGATGGACATCACGCGCCTGCGGGACTGCTGCTTCGGTGTGACGGCGCCTCCAGACCTGCTGGCCCCCGCCCAGGCCCTGGTCGTCGAGATGGGCGGCGAGCCGGTGATCGTCGACGAGTTCGACCGGACGCGTTATCACCTCGGCCTGGTCCACGGCTCGAACTACCTGATCACTCTCGCCGCCCAGGCTGCGCAGATCCTGCGCGGAGCCGGGATCGAGGACACCGACCGCATGCTGCGACCTCTGATGAGCGCTGCCCTCGACAACGCGCTGCGCTCGGGTGACGCCGCTCTCACCGGACCCGTCGCCCGCGGCGATGCCGGTACGGTTTCCGAGCACCTCCACGTGCTCGCTTCCGAGTCCCCGGATGTGCAGGCGGTCTACCGCGTCCTCGCGGAGGCCACCCTTCGCCGGGCGGTCGACGGTGGCCGATTGGCGCCCCACTCCGCTTCGACGCTCGACCAGGTTCTCCACCCCCAGGAGGAAGCACCGTGACTGCGACCACAACGACGACGCCGGTTGTCGCCCGGACCCGCGATGAGCTGCGTGCGGCGCGAGCCGCGTTGAGCGGCAAGGAGATCGCCGTCGTGATGACGATGGGTGCCCTTCATGAGGGCCATGCGACGCTGATCGAGCAGGCTCGCGCCGAGGCCGACCACGTAATCGTGACGATCTTCCTCAATCCGCTGCAATTCGGGCCGAAAGAGGATCTCTCGCGCTATCCGCGGACCTTCGACTCCGACCTGGAGATCTGCAGCCGGTATGGCGCCGATCTGGTCTTCGCACCTACGCCCGATGTCATTTATCAGGACGGCGACCCGGGCGTCCGGATCTCAGCCGGGCCCTTGGGGACGCTGCTCGAAGGACATTCGCGCCCAGGGCATTTCGACGGCATGCTCACCGTCGTCGCCAAACTCATGCACCTGAGCGCAGGCACTCGCTTCTATTTCGGGCAGAAGGATGCCCAGCAGTTGCTGCTCATCCGGCGGATGGTGCGCGATCTCGATTTCCCGGCCCGAGTCATCTCGGTGCCCACGGTCCGGGAGCCCGACGGACTGGCGATGTCTAGCCGCAATACCTACCTGACCGAGAGCGATCGCGAGGTCGCGTTGTCCCTCTCCCGGGCCCTGCGCGCCGGAGCGGCAGCGGCACCCGAGGGACCCTCGGCCATTCGTCGCGCAGCCCGTGGAGTCCTGGTCGCCGAGCCGCTCGTGCTCGTCGATTATCTCGTGCTCGTCCATCCGACGACCCTGCGTGACGTCCCGGAGTGGTATCGCGGCGAGGCCCTGCTCGCGGTGGCCGGCAAGGTCGGCACCACCCGGTTGATCGACAATCTGCCCGTGCTCGTGGGTCCGGGCGGCGGAGCCCTGGACGTCTTCAGCAATCCCGACGATCTCGGCGCCGCCGAGCCGATGTGAGGACACCGATGCAACGCATCATGCTGCACAGCAAAATCCATCGAGCCACCGTCACCCAGGCCGACCTGCACTACGTCGGCTCGATGACAATCGACCGCGACCTGATGGACGCCGCGAACCTCCTTCCGGGACAACAGGTCGACGTCGTCGATGTCGACAACGGCAACCGGCTGACGACCTATGCCATCGAGGGCAAGCGAGGCTCTGGCACCGTCTGCATCAATGGCGCCGCGGCCCGGCTGATCTCCCCGGGAGATCTGGTCATCGTGATCGCCTACGCGATGATGGACGATAAGGAGGCGCGCAGCTTCGAGCCGCAGGTCGTCTTCGTCGACACGTTCAACCGGATCGTCGAGGTCGGCCACGACGGCGGCGACGTCCCGGACGGCTACGGGCTCAAGACGTCGGCCGTGACCAAGCGGCGTCATGGCTGACCACACGGAGTTGCCCGAGGTGCAGATCCCCCGCTATCTGCTGGCTGGGGAGCCGGGGTGGAGGACCGAGGCCGATGTCATCGTCGTCGGCTCGGGGATCGCCGGGCTGACCTGCGCGCTGCGACTGCGCGAGCAGGTGGACCGGGTGTTGCTCGTGACCAAGACCGTGCTCTCTGCCGGGTCCACGGCCTGGGCCCAGGGCGGCATCGCGGCCGCGCTCGACCCGGAGGACTCACCCGAGGAGCACCTCCAGGACACACTGGTCGCCGGCGTCGGGCTGTGCGACGAAGCCGCAGTCCGGGCCTTGGTCACCGAAGGGCCGGAGCGCGTGCACGAACTCGTCGCTCTCGGAACGGAATTCGATCGTGCCGCGGACGGCGGGATCCTATTGACCCGCGAGGGTGGGCATCACCGCGACCGGATCGCGCATGCCGGCGGGGACGCGACGGGGGCCGAGATCTCGCGCGCATTGATCGCCGCGCTCGATCGCGTCATCACCGACCCGGGCATCGAGGTCATTGAGCACGCCCTCGTCGTCGACCTGCTGCAGGATGCCGGCGGACGGGTGGCGGGCGTGACCTTGCACGTGATCGGCGAGGGCGACCACGACGGGGTGGGCGCGGCATACGCCCGCGCGGTGGTGCTCGCCACCGGCGGACTGGGGCAGATCTACGTCTCGACCACCAATCCCAGCGTCGCGACCGGTGACGGCATGGCGGCGGCGCTGCGGGCCGGGGCCCAGCTGACCGACCTTGAGTTCGTCCAGTTTCATCCCACGGTGCTCTTCCTCGGTGAGAGCGCGCAGGGGCAGCAGCCGCTGATCTCGGAAGCCGTCCGCGGCGAAGGGGCCTTCCTCGTCGACAAGGACGGCGTGCGTTTCATGCAGGGCGTGCACCCGATGGCCGACCTGGCGCCGCGCGATGTCGTGGCGCGGGCCATCGTCGCGCGGATGGCGCAGACGGGCAGCGATCACGTGTGGCTCGATGCGCGGCACCTCGGAGCCGCGTTCTTGGAGAAGCGATTTCCGTCGATCGTTGCGCGCTGCCGGGAGCTCGGCATCGATCCCGCAACACAACCCATCCCCGTCGCGCCCGCGCAGCACTACGCCTCCGGCGGCGTGTGGACCGACCTCGCCGGCCGCTCCACTCTCGACGGCCTGTATGCCTGCGGTGAGACCGCCTGCACCGGCGTCCACGGCGCCAACCGGCTCGCGTCGAACTCCCTGCTCGAAGGTCTGGTCTTCGCACACCGGATCGCGGACGACATCGCTGCGCGGGTGACGGCGGGCGAGTTGGCGCCCGGCGCGCCGCTGCCGCCCGGCGGCGACACGGGCCTGCTCGATCCCGCGAGCCGGGCGGAGGTTCAGCGGGCCATGACAGCGGGAGCCGGACCGGTGCGCACGGCTGAGTCGACGCGGCATACGCACGCGGTTCTTGCGGAGCTGGTCGGGAGGTCCAGCGCTGAGCAGCCGACGACACAGGCGTGGGAGACAACGAATCTCGCGCATCTGGGGCTGGCCTTCTGTGTCGGCGCGCACGCGCGCGAGGAGACGCGGGGCGGGCACGAGCGTGCCGACTTCCCCGAGCGCGACGACCGGCATTGGCTCGGCCATCTCTCGCACGTGCGGACCGAGGATGGGGTCGCACTGACGTATATGGCGCAGGAGGAGTCGCGGCGATGACGGTGGAATTCCCGGTGGCGGACGCCCGGCGGGTGGTGCGCGAGGCGCTGATCGAGGATCTCGGCGGACTCGACGGCATCGATATGACGACCGCCGCGACGATCGACCCGGCGGCCCGTGAGCGCGGGCACGTCGTCGCCCGGGAGGCCGGCGTCATCGCCGGGTTGCCGGTGATCGCGCTCGTGGTGGACGAGGTCGCGGGCATCACCCGAGGCGGCACCGTGGACGTGCGTCTGCTGGGTGCGGACGGCGACCGGGTCGTGGCCGGGCAGGTGATGGCCGAGCTGGACGGGCCGGCGACGACGATCCTGACCGCGGAGCGGACCCTGCTCAACATCATTTCCCGGCTCTCGGGAGTCGCCACCGTGACCCGGCAATGGGCCGATGCCCTGGCCGGCACCGGCACGACCGTGCTCGACACGCGCAAGACGACACCGGGCTTGCGGGCGCTGGAGAAGTATGCCGTGCGTGCCGGTGGCGGCACCAACAAGCGCATGGGCCTGTATGACGTGGCGATGATCAAGGACAACCACAAACTGGCGGCGGGCTCGATCACCGCGGCCTACGAGCGGATCCGGGCACGCTTCCCTGACGTGCCCATCCAGGTCGAGGTCACGACCGTCGACGAGGCCCGTGAAGCGGTGGCCGCCGGCGCGCGATTCGTGATGTGCGACAACATGTCGCCGGAGTTGCTCGGCGAGACGGTCGCCGCGATCCGCGCGAACGGTGCGAGCGTCGAGATCGAAGCCACCGGCGGCCTGACGCTCGCCAAGGCCCCCGCCTATGCCGCCACCGGCGTCGACTATCTGTCCGTTGGCGCCTTGACGCATTCCGCGCCGATCCTCGACGTCGCCCTCGACCTGGTCTGA
>NZ_DAOQZV010000212.1:0-5690 GCF_035343835.1 Nostocoides sp.
TCGGCGACGCTCACCAAGACGTATGCAGTGGCCGCCCCTCCGCGAAGCCCGCCATCGACTGCACCCCGACCACCGCCTGCTCGGCGAACGCGGGGACGGTGGCCACGCCGGCATACGTGAAGCTGGAGCGGACGCCCGCGGTAATGGAGTCGATCAGGTCCTCCACGGACGGGCGGGCCGGGTCGATGTACATGCGGGCGTGACTGATGCCCTCCTCGTAGATCGCCTTGCGCGCGCGGTCGAAGGAGGTCTCGGCGGCGGTGCGGTTGGCGACCGCTCGGCTGGACGCCATGCCGAAAGACTCCTTGTAGGTGCGGCCCTTCTCGTCGGTGAACAGATCACCGGGCGATTCCATGGTGCCGGCGAACCACGACCCGATCATCACATTCGACGCTCCGGCAGCCAGCGCCAGAGCCACATCGCGAGGGTGACGCACGCCGCCGTCGGCCCAGACGTGTTTGCCGACTTCTCTTGCGGCGGAGGCGCATTCGAGGACGGCGGAGAACTGCGGCCGCCCGACAGCGGTCATCATCCGGGTCGTGCACATCGCGCCGGGACCGACGCCGACCTTGACGATGTCGGCGCCCGCGGCGATCAGGTCACGGGTGCCGTTGGCGGTCACGACATTGCCGGCGGCGATGGGCACACCGAGGTCGAGGGCGCGGACCGCGGCGAGGGCGTCGAGCATCTTCTGTTGGTGCCCGTGCGCCGTATCCATGACGAGCACGTCGACCCCGGCCTCGACCAAGGCCCGTGCCTTGCCGGTGATGTCGCCGTTGATGCCCACGGCCGCGGCGATCCGCAACCGGCCATCGGCGTCGACGTTCGGCCGATAGATGGTCGCCCGCAACGCGCCCTGCCGGGTGAGCAGACCGACGAGAGTGCCATCGGGTCGCACCACCGGGGCCAGCCGGTGGCGGGCCCGGGCGAGCGCGTCGAAGGCGTTGGTCGGACTGACCCCGTCCGGCAACGTCGACAGCGACTTCGACATCACGCTGCCCACCTGCGCGAATCGATCCACTCGCGCCAGATCGGCCTCGGTGACCAGGCCCACTGGGCGGTTGTCGACGGCGACGATCGCGGCGCCGTGAGCGCGCTTGGTGAGCAGGACGAGGGCCTCACCGATCGTCTGCTCCGGCGTCAGGATGATCGGGCTGTCATAGACCAGGTGACGCGATTTGACCCAGGTGACGACATCGGCGACAACGGGGATCGGGATGTCCTGCGGGATAACGACCAACCCGCCCCTGCGGGCGACGGTCTCGGCCATCCGGCGGCCGGCGATTGCCGTCATATTGGCGACGACGAGTGGGATCGTCGTCCCGGTGCCGTCCATGCTGGCGAGGTCGACGTCGAAGCGGCTCGCGACAGCGGAGTGACTCGGGACGAGGAAGACATCGTCATACGTCAGGTCGTATGCCGGTGACGGGCCGGGGAGGAAACGCATGGTTCGCATCCTCCCAGGACGTGCGCCCTTGCCGGGGTTTCAGGGAGTGAGGTTGAGGCCTGCCAGCACCCGGCCGGCCAGGTCGAGATCACCGGTGAGGCTGAGCAGAGCGGTGTCCGGGAGATCATCGGGCGTCCGCCGCCCGGCGCCGAGGATGGTCAGTGCCTCCCGGTTGAGCGAGATGACGGCATCCGCGTCGTCGATCCCCTCGGGATCGTCCGGCACATCCGCCTCTGCCGGGTCCAGTTGCCGCCCGCGGCCATCGGCGCTGACGACATAGTCACTGCGCCGCCCATCGAGCACGACACCGATCCGGGTCCCCGCCGGGGCCGCCGCCCGCTTGGCCAGCACGAACGGCCAGGCCGCCGAGAAGATGCCCTCGACGATCTCGGCCGGCGCGCCCGTGAGCCCGCCGGGATGGTCGGTCGCGCGGCGGATGTCCTGTTCGTGCACCCAGGTGTCGAGCACCCGGTTGCGCAGCAACGTCCGGTTGTCCCAGGCCACTGCCCCGGGCGTGCGCTCGGGCTTGCCCTCTGGGTCGTCCGGGAGGCGCTCGGCGAGGTCGACGGCGCGTCGCGCGACCATCTCTCGGTACTCAGCGAGCACCTCGGCGGGCTGCCGGCCGCGTCGCTCGGTGACGCCGGCCTCGGTCCACCAGGCCGCCGGGCCCTGGCCCTCGATCGGCTGGACGTTGGCGGGTTGCTCGCCCGTTGCCAGCTCGCGCTCCAGGGCCGCGAGGTGCGCCAGCACGTCCAGCACGCTCCACCCCGGGCAGTCCGTCGGCCGCTCGAAGTCCGCGGGGGACAGCGACGCGACCAGCTGCTGAAGGCTGGCGGTCGCCGTGACCCAGGCATCGGCATACGTCCGCAGCTCGCTCACAACTCGCAGCGTAGGGGCGCACCGACCGGCGCGGCGAGCGGGCCTACGGAATCACCCGGACCCGGCACGGACCGAGGCCCGCCTGGGAATCCCACGGGCGGGCCAGGAGTTCGACGGATGCCGGACGCGCGCCAGAGCGGCGTGCCCGTGCGGACATCGGGAAGGATGAGTCGTGTGAGCTTCATGGAGCCCTCGCCGGCCGATCAGGCGCGCCGGGCCGGTCTGCGGCGGATGCGGATCGTCGCGACCTCGCTGCTGGGGCTGGCCTTCGTCGTCTTCGTGGTCACGAACGGGCACGCGAGCGGCTGGCTCGGCTACGTTCATACGGCCTCGGAGGCGGCGATGGTCGGCGCGCTCGCCGACTGGTTTGCCGTCACCGCCCTGTTCAAGCACCCGCTGGGCCTGCCGATCCCGCATACGGCGCTGGTCAAGAAGCGCAAGGACGAGCTGGGACGCAGCCTCGAGGAGTTCGTCGGCGACAACTTCCTCACCGAGGAGATCGCTCGTGAGCGGCTCGCCGCGGCCCAGGTGGGCCTGCGGCTCGGGCGCTGGCTGGAGGGTCCGGCGCACCGTCAGCGCGCGCTGACCGAAGGCGCGCGCATTGCGACGGCGGCGCTCGGGCGGATGCGCGATGACGATGTGCGCGACTTCGTCGTGGGCGTGCTCATGCCGCGGCTGACGCAAGAGCCGGTCAGTCCGATCGCCGGGACCTTCCTCAAGGGGATCATCGAGGACCGCGCGCACCACGGGCTGGTCGATCTCGGCCTGACCGAGATCCACGACTGGCTCGCCGCCAATCCCACCGTCTTCGCCACGCTGATGAACGAACGGGCGCCCTGGTGGACCCCGCCGTGGGTCGACGAGCGGGTCATCAACTGGACCTACCAGCAGGCGCTCGCCTGGGTCCGCGACATGCGCGCCGACCCGGAGCACCGGGCCCGCTCGGCGCTCGACACGCTTCTGATCAAGCTCGCCGACGACCTCCACGACGACCCCGACGTGCAGGCACGCGCCGAGGCGCTGAAGGAGCGCGTCCTGTCGCACCCGCAGGTCGGGGAGACCGTTTTGTCGCTGTGGGCGTCGGTCCGCACGTCGCTGCTGGCCGCCCTCGCCGACCAGCAGAGCTCGCTGTGGGCGCGCGGCGACGCCTGGCTGCAGGAGATCGGGTCGATGCTGCGCACCGACACCGAGACCCGCGAGCGCCTCGAAGGTCACCTCGGCGATGTCGTGGCCTTCTTCGTGACCACGTATGGGGACGAGCTCGCCACGGTCATCTCGCACACCGTCGACCGGTGGGATGCCGACGAGGCGTCCCAGCGGATCGAACTCTTCGTCGGACGGGACCTGCAGTTCATCCGGATCAACGGCACCATTGTCGGCGCCCTCGCCGGCGTGGTGATCCACGCGATCTCGCAGCTGCTCTGACCCCATTCCCTAACCTGTGTTAGCAGGGTTTAGGGACAAGGCGCGGGGGGGCGAGGCGAACGGCATACGCCAATGGGCGTCAGCCCGGGCTGCGGCCCCAGGCGACGGCAACCTGTGCGGCGTCGGCGTTTGTCGCGCTCGCGGAGCGGCCGTCGATCGCCTCGAGGAAGCTGTTGCGGCAGTAGATCTCGGGGTGACTGGTCCAGCGGTTGCGCCAGTCGGTGCTCGTGCAGTCCCAGGCAACGTCCTTGCCGCCCATGACGCCATAGGATCCTTCGACGACGCGGTAGAACTGCACGACGCCCCATTCGTTGGCCTTGGGGTTGAGGATGCGCGCCAGGCGGGACGGGGGCGCGGTGCGCTGGTTGTTCTTGACCGACATCGTGTAGCAGGCGAGATTCTTGTTGTTGCAGCGCCCGCCCATGACCGAGACGGTCTTGACGAGATAGGGATAGGTCAGCACCGCGGCCCGGGTGTTGACCGTGGTGCCATAGACGCGCCCGAAGGCGAAACTCTTGGTGACCACGCGATTGGCGTCGGCGTCCATCTTGTTGTTGGGATAGTTGAACATCCCCCACGCGCGGGTGAAGCCCTTGCTGTTGAGGATCGGCAAGGTGGCGCCGCTCTCGGTAAAGCGCTGGGCATCGGTCGTCATCTTGGTCATGTCGGCGTAGTTCATGCCCTGGGAGACCGCGGTGAATCCGTAGGACTCGCGCATCCGGGTCAGGTCCGTCCAGGTCGGCTGCAGCACCTGTTGCTGGTAGCACGTGCGGATGGTCGGGTCGGTCCGGTTGAGGATGACGCCGCCTTGGGCCTGCAGGCCCCGGCTCTGGAGGTCCTGAAGGTTCTGCTCCAGGGTGCGGGCGCCGGCGGGAACGATGGCGCAGTCGCCGCCCGCGGCGACCGACCAGTTGCTGCGGCCGAAGGCGATGGTGATAAACCCATTGGTGGGCGGGGGCGTCGTGTCCTTTTGAAGGGTGAAGGTCGAGGTCGTCGGGGCGCTCTTGGGGTTGTCGGAGGTGACAACGAAGGCTGCCGCCCGGTAGCGGCCCGGATCCAGATTGCTGCCGGTGATCGTGTAGGAGCCAGCGATCTGGCTGTTGGGCGACAAGGTTGCTGCCAGGCTCTTGTAGGACGTGACAAAGGTCCCGTCGACATTGCTCAAGTAGGCCGTGCAGAGGTCACTGGCGTTGAGCTTGCAGAGCGCGACGCGCACTTCACGGACCGAGGCCTCGGCGCTGTAGCCACCGCGAACGGTGACCGACGTGCCCGTGACGGTGCTGCCGTCGGTGGGAGCGAGGATGGTGGCCTTGGCCCCTGCGGCCGCGAGGGCAGGGACGGTGGTCGCGGCGACGGCGGCCAACCCGGTGGTCAGGACCGCTGCAGTGCGCATGGTGGTTTTCATCGGGCTCGTACCTCACTCGTCGGGCGGACCGGGCCGTCAGGCTCGGGGCACTCTCGCTGGTTTTTGTTGAGCCGCAGCTGGTGCTGCGCGCGTTGGCGCTGCTGTGCGGCGTCGGCCAGCAAATGTCGGTGGCCCGGCCAGGGTACCCGGATCGGTGCCCCGTCGGGAAACGCGCGGGTCGAGAAGTGGGGGACTGAGCAGCGCGGACGGGGCCGGTGAGCAGCGCGGACGTCGTCCGACGGCGGGGGGGTGCGGCAACGGCATACGTGCTCGGGAATGATGATCGCCGGTGGATGCGTTACAGTTTTTGCGCGTCGGGCCGCGGCAGCCCCGGGTCCCAACTAATAGCCGCTACGAGCGGCCACGCGCCGTGAGGCGCTCCCGGCCCGACGTGCAAATCTTCCCCTTTCGCCCGCTGTCCCTTAGGTCTGCTAGCAGCGTTTAGGGCTCCTCCAGCACGGTAGAACCTGCTCGACGTCACCTAAGCCTCGATCCGTGGATGGATCGGGTTGTTTGGGGTGGGGGCGGCGGGTC
>NZ_DAOQZV010000213.1:0-5602 GCF_035343835.1 Nostocoides sp.
CGGGCGGGGCGGGCGCGGGCGGCGTTGAAGCCACGGCATACGGCGCGGGACCCACGCTCGGCGGCCGGGCATTGGCCCACCTGCCGATCGACGTGGTCCGACGCACGGTGGTCGTCAACGATCCGGAGGCGCGCCTGTTCAGCGGGAGCCTGCGCGCGCAGTTGCGGGCCGGGCGGCCCGCCGACGACACCACGCTCGTCCGGGCCTTGGGCACTGCGCACGCGACCGAGATCCTTCACTCGCTCCCCGACGGCCTCGACACGATCGTGGAGGAGAAGGGCCGGGGCTTCTCCGGCGGTCAGCGGCAACGGCTCGGTTTGGCCCGGGCGTTGGCGATCGACCCTCCGGTGCTGGTGCTCATCGAGCCGACGAGCGCGGTCGATGCGCACACCGAGGCTCGCATCGGCGAGGAGCTGGCGCTTCACCGGCGCGGCCGGACGACCGTCGTCGCCACCGTCTCCCCCCTGGTGCTACACCACACCGACCGCGTGATTCTGCTCGTCGACGGCCGTGCCGTGGCGAGCGGCACGCACGCCGAGTTGCTGTCCGGCAACACGGCCTACCGCGACATCGTGATCCGAGGAGGTGACGACCGATGACCGACCTGCTGACCGACCACCGCGCCGCCGCCGGCGACGCTCACGAGACCGGGCCCGGCCGCCTCTTCAGCCCGAAGCGGCACCCGAGCCCCACTGCGGCCCAACTGGATCCGCACCGACGGACGCTCCCGGTGGCCGAGCCCGCCGTGGTCTGGCGACACACCAAGACGGTGTTGGGCCATCACCGGCGCGAGCTGTCCGCAGTGCTCGTGCTGCACGCGTTGGCCGCCGTCGCGGCACTCGTGCTGCCTCTGCTCATCGGCCGCCTGGTCGATGCGCTGGTCGCCGGCACGACGGCCGACCGCGTGGATCGGCTGGTGGGTCTGCTGCTGGTGACCGTGCTCGTGCAGACCGGGCTGACCTGGTGGGCACGGCGCGCAAGCTTCGTCTTCGGCGAGAGTCTCTTCGCCGACATGCGCGAGCGATTCATCGACCGGGCCAGCCGGCTGCCGCTGTCGACGCTGGAGCGGGCGGGCACCGGCGACCTGGTTGCTCGGACGACGAACGACGTCGAATCCCTCTCGTGGGCAGCGCGATTCGGTTTGCCGTCGATCTTCGTCGCCTCGGTGACGGTTGTGCTGACAATCGGCGCGATGCTCTGGGTTTCACCGCTCGGCGCACTTGCGCTGTTGGCGGCCGTGCCCTTCGCCTGGCCCGCGACCTGGTGGTATCTCCGGCGCGCGCGCCGCGGCTACCTCTGGGAGCGGGCCAAGTGGGCGGTGCTCAACGGCCTGGCGGCCGAGTCGGTCGAGGCCGCCCGGACGATCGACGCGCTCGACCTTGGGCGCGAGCGCCACGCGCGACTGGTGGATGCGGTCGAGCAGACCTATGCCGCGGAGAAGTACACGCGCTGGCTACGGATGTGGTGGTACGTGCCGACCGAGTTCTCCTATGTCGTGCCGACCGCTGTTGCACTCGCGTGGTGCGGGTGGCTCGTGCACGGCGAGTCGCTGACCATCGGCGCGGCCACAACGATCATTCTCTACATCCGGCAACTGGTCGATCCGTTCGATGAGCTGATCAGCTGGCTGGACGAGATCCAGGTCGCGGCGACGTCGCTGGCCCGGATCATCGGCGTCGAGGAAGTCCCGGACGACCGCGTCGCGACCGGCGCCGTGCCAGCCGGCGACGACCTGTCGGCGCTCGACGTGCGCTTCGGCTATCACGCGAATCTCGAGGTGCTGCATGGGGTTTCGCTCGATCTGCGGCCCGGTGAACGGCTGGCGATCGTCGGCCCGTCGGGTGCCGGCAAGTCGACCCTTGGGCGGCTGCTCGCCGGGATCGACGGGCCGACTTCGGGCTCGGTGACGGTTGGCGGTGTGCCTTTGATGGAGTTGTCGATGGACACCTTGCGCGGCGAGGTCGCGCTGGTGACCCAGGAGCATCACGTCTTCGTCGGGACGCTGCGGGACAACCTCCTGCTGGCCCGGCCGTCGGCGAGCGATGCGGATCTGACCGCGGCCCTCGCGTCGGTGGATGCGCTGGAGTGGGCCGAAGGGCTGCCCGAGGGGCTGTCCACCACGGTCGGGAGCGGCGGGCACCCGTTGTCGGAGCCCCAGAGTCAGCAGTTGGCGCTCGCCCGGCTCGTCCTTGCCGACCCGCACACCCTGGTGCTGGACGAGGCGACCTCGCTGCTCGACCCACGCGCCGCGCGGCACCTGGAACGGTCGCTGGCATCCGTGGTCGCGGACCGCACGGTCGTCGCGATCGCCCACCGCCTGCATACGGCACACGATGCCGACCGGGTGGCGGTCGTCGAAGACGGCCGGATCAGCGAGCTCGGCTCCCACGACGAACTGCTGGCCGCGCGCGGCCCCTACGCCGCGCTCTGGCGCTCCTGGCGCGCCGAAGGCTGACGCCCAACGGCCGGGCTCGGCCCGTCCGCGTCACTCCCTCAAGGCAGGGTGCTGCGCGGGCACAGCCGCAAGCCGGACGTATGGTGCGCCCTGCGCGGGTCGTGGATCCAGGTCACCCGCGTTGGGCCACAACGACATCGCCCGCTCGGCCTGCGCGGTGATCGTCAGCGACGGGTTGACGCCGAGGTTGGCCGAGATGGCCGAACCGTCGGTGATGTGCAGCCCGGGATAGCCCCAGACGCGGTGATAGGGATCGATCACCCCCTCGGCCGGCGTCGCCCCGATGACGGCACCACCGAGGAAGTGTGCGGTCATCGGGAAACCGAGGTTCTCCGCCCAGGAGCCACCCGGGAAGGACCGCTCTCCGGTCTCCGCGCCGAGAGCGGTCGCCATCGCGCGTGCGGCGGCGTGCCCGGACGGAATCCACGACGGGTTCGGCTCGCCATGCCCCTGTCGTGAGGTCAGCCCCCACCCGCCGGCCGGTCGCCGGCGCCCGGAGACGGTCAGGGAGTTGTCCCGGGTCTGCATCACCAGCGCAATGATCGTGCGCTGCGACCACGCCCGGTTGGATAGCTCATTGAGCATCCGCGGCTCACGTGCCAGCGCGCGCACCAGGGTTCCCGCCCGCGAATGCCCCGAATCCCCCGGCACCAGAATGCTTTTCAGCAGCCCCATAGCATTCGACCCAGGGCCGTAGCGGACATTCTCGACATGGGTCTCGGCATCGGGATGAAAGGATGAGGTGATCGCCACGCCGTGGCTGAGATCCTCACCATCGGGCACTCGAGCAAGCGAGGCACCGAGCAAGGCCTCGGAATTGGTGCGCGTGAGTTCACCCAAGCGCGCCGACAACCGTGGCAGTCGCCCCCGCTCCTTCAGGGCGTGCAACAACTGCTGGGAGCCCCAGGTGCCGGCCGCGATGACCACCTCGCGCGCCACGACGGTATGCCGTGACTTGCGCACCCACGCGCCGCTGCGCACGCTCGCCACGGCATACGCGGTCGGGACATCGTCGGCGGCAGACGTGAGCGGTGCGATGTCCACGACCGTCCGCAGCGGCTCGATCACCACGCCGAGCCGCTCGGCGAGCGCGAGGTAGTTCTTGACGAGCGTGTTCTTCGCGCCCACCCGGCAGCCGACCATGCAATTGCCGCACTCGGTGCAGCCCGTCCGCTCGGGTCCCGCGCCGCCGAAATACGGATCAGGAACCCGCTGTCCCGGCGGGCCGAAGAACACTCCCACCGGCGTCTTGCGATAGGTCTCGCCGACACCCATTGCCTCGGCCGCCGCCTGCATCGCCCGCTCCGCGGGCCCCTCGCACCGGTTGACGACAACGCCGAGCATCCGCGACGCGGTCGAGTAATGCGGCGCCAACTCCTCCTGCCAGTCGGTGATCCCCGCCCACTGCCGGTCGGCGAAGAAGGGCGCCGGCGGGACATAGAGGGTGTTGGCGTAGTTCAGCGACCCGCCCCCGACGCCGGCCCCGGCGAGCACGAGCACATCGGGGAGTTTGTGGATGCGCTGAATGCCGAAACACTTCAGCTTCGGGGCCCACAGATAGCGCCGCGCGTCCCAGCTGGTCTCGGCGAAGTCCGCGTCGGCGAAGCGCGCACCGGCCTCAAGGACGAGCACGGAATAGCCCTTTTCCGCGGCCCGCAACGCGGCGACCGACCCGCCGAAACCGGAGCCGATGACAACGACGTCGTATTCGGTTCTCATTGCAGCCGAAGGGCTTTCATCGCGCGCAGAGCGCCGGTCAGGAGGCGGGCGTAGGTCTCGTCGCGTTGCCCGAAGGCCGGGGCGATCGGCAGCACCCGCTGGGTGGTGACATTCTGCGCTTCGGTGAACCGCAGGATCCCCTCCTCGCCGTGACGGCGCCCGACCCCGGAGGCCTTCATCCCGCCCATCGGGGCGGCCACGCTGGCCCAGGCCGCGGCATACGCCTCGTTGATATTGACCGTCCCCGTGCGGATCTGGGCCGCGATCCGCCGGCCGCGCCCAAGGTCGCGCGTCCACACCGACGCATTGAGGCCGTATGCCGTGTCGTTGGCGAGCGCGATGGCCGCGTCGTCGTCGGCGACCCGGTAGATCGCGACCAAGGGGCCGAAGGTTTCCTCGTCACGGCAGGCCATCGCGGTGGTGACGCCGCTGAGGACGGTCGGCTCGTAGACATAGGGGCCGACGTCGGGGCGGGGGCGCCCGCCGGTCAGCACGGTGGCGCCCTTGGCCCGCGCATCGGCGACGTGCCCCTCGACGCGGGCGAGCTGGTCGGCCGAGATCAGCGAGCCCATGTCATACCCGTAGTGCAAACCGGTGCCCAGCCGCATCGCCTGCACGGTCGCGACGAAGCGGGGGACGAATGCGTCGTAGACCGCCTCGTGGACGAGCACCCGTTCGGTGGAGATGCACAGCTGCCCGGCCGAGGCGAAGCAGGCCCGGACCGCCCCGGGGACGGCCCGCCCCAGGTCGGCGTCGTCGGCGAGGTAGACGGAGTTCTTGCCGCCGAGTTCGAGGGAGGCGCCGACCAGCCGCTCCCCTGCGGCCTTGGCCACGGCGCGCCCGACGCCGGTCGAGCCGGTGAAGCAGACATAGTCGCCGCGATCGAGCACGGCGGCGCCGATGGTCGGCCCGTCGCCGAGGACGACCTGGAGCACATCGTCCGGCAACCCGGCGCGACGCAGGAGATCGAAGGCGGCCAGGGCGCTGAGCGACCCCTGCAGATCGGGCCGCAGCACCACGGCATTGCCGGCGAACAGCGCCGGCAGGGCATCGGTGATCGCCAGGCTCAGCGGATAATTCCACGGCGAGACGATCCCGACGACGCCCTTGGGGATGCGCGACTCGATCGTCTGCGTCAACACCGGATAGACGCCGCGGCGGCTGCGGGGGGCAAGCGCGCGAGCGCCGGTCGCGGCGTAGTGGCGCGCCACGATCGCGACGTCGGCAACTTCCTCGAAGGCCTGCAGTCGCGACTTGCCGGCCTCGGTCTGGACCAGATCGAGCAACCTCGGCTGCTCATCCAGCACCAGGTCGTGGAAGCGGCGCAGGATCGCGGCCTTCTCGGCAAGCGGCACGCGCGCCCACGCCGGCTGCGCGGCGCGAGCCACGGCATACGCGCGATCGACGTCGGCGACGCCTGGCTCGCGC
>NZ_DAOQZV010000214.1:0-5486 GCF_035343835.1 Nostocoides sp.
CGGGACGCCCCCCACCTCCAAGCGGCGTTCGAGCCGGTCCAGCCGAGCGGCATACCCGCGTTCGCCCGCGGCGCCCGGCAGCAGCACGCGCGCGGCGATCAACTCCAACTGCAGGCGCGGCGACGTGGCGCCCGTCATCTCCGTCAGACCGGCATTGACGATGTCGGCGGACCGGGACAGATCCCCCGGCCCGAAGGCCGCAGCCTGCACCCGCATCCGGTCGATCTGGTCGCTCGGCAGTCCGCGCAGCACGAAGGCGCCCGTGTCCGGCGCTGCTGAGAGCACGATCAGGTCGCGGAAGCGCTCGAGCACATCCTCGACGAACCGTCGCGGATCGAGCCCGGTGTCGATCACCCGCTCGATCTGCCCGAAGACCGACGCGCCGTCCCCGGCAGCAAAGGCATCGATCGTCGCGTCCAACAGTTCAGCGTCGGTGAAGCCGAGAAGAGCGGCCGCGCCGTCATACGTCAAGCCGTGCTGGTCGGAGCCGGCCATCAACTGATCGAGCACCGAGAGCGAGTCGCGCACCGACCCCGCGCCCGCGCGCACGACGAAGCTCAACACGCCCGGCTCGACGGGCACCCCCTCGGCCACGCACAGCTGCTCGAGATAGTCGTGCAGTCGCGCGGGCGGCACCAGCCGGAAGGGATAGTGGTGCGTGCGCGAGCGGATAGTGCCGATGACCTTCTCGGGCTCGGTCGTCGCGAAGACGAATTTCACATGCTCGGGAGGCTCTTCGACGATCTTGAGCAGAGCGTTGAAGCCCTGCGGGGTGACCATGTGCGCCTCGTCGATGATGTAGACCTTGAACCGGCTCGAGGCGGGGGCGAAGGCCGCACGTTCGCGCAGGTCACGCGCGTCGTCGACGCCACCATGGCTGGCGGCGTCGATCTCGATGACGTCGATCGAGCCCGACCCGCCGCGCGCGAGGGCGACGCACGAGTCACACACTCCGCACGGGGTGCCGGTCGGCCCCTCTTCGCAGTTGAGGCAGCGTGCCAGGATCCGCGCGCTCGTGGTCTTGCCGCAGCCGCGCGGACCCGAGAAGAGGTAGGCGTGGTTGATGCGTCCCGAGTCGAGGGCGCGCATCAGGGGCACCGTCACGTGCTCCTGCCCGATCACGTCGGCGAACGTGTCGGGCCGGTAGCGGCGATACAGGGCGGTGCTCACCCGGGGAACCTTAGTAGTGCCATCCGACAACCCCTCCCCGCAGCAACCACCCGGCCGCAGCGCTCACCCGGCGAGCGGGATCCGCAGCTCCGTCAGCAGGTTACGGACCCGGACGTCGATGTCGTCACGGATCTCGCGGACGACCCGAAGCGGCTGGTCGTGCGGGTCCGCGACGGTCCAGCTGACGACCAGCTTGGCCCCCAGGTCGTCCGGCTGAGACCCCATCTCGACGAGGATGTCCGGGGCATGCACCGGATCGCCGACCGGACTGCTCCGGAACAGCTGCTCCAGATCGATGCCGCGCTCGCTCATCGCCTCGGCGACCAGGGTGTCGACGGCGACTGCGGTATGCCGTCCGGTCGCCCGCACATGAACGTGCCGCCCGCCGAGGCGGTGCGCGAAGGCCGCGGCCATCTGGGAGCGGCCGGTCCCCCACTCGCACGCAAAGAGGATCGTCGGCACCGTGTGCAGCGCCTCGCCATGGCCGGCTGCGCCGGCCTGCAACAGGTCGCGGGCCCGCTTGGCCACGAGGATGCCGAGGAATTCGGGGTGCCGGGACGTCGGCTCCAGCTCCGCCCGCGCTCGCCCGACCGCCGCTGCCACGTCTTCGCGCGTGAGCGAGTCGGAGAACTTCGCCGCCAGATCCGCGGTGATCTGCTCGTATGCCGCGTCGTCGAGGTGATGCATCGCTCGCCTTCCGTGATCTTCGGATCCAGATCGACATCCTTGCGCGCGGCCGCCCCACTGTCACGAGCGGGGCCCCACCGACGGGTCGCTTCCTCGCCGAGCGGTCTTTCCCGTCCGACGGAGAGTTCCCTGGCGGACGGGCATCCTTGGCCGGCACAAACGAGGCCCGCCACCACGCCCGGCCGACCCGACACTCGGCGCGAGGGACAATAGGGCCATGCGTATCGACGTCTGGTCCGACATCGTCTGTCCCTTCTGCCACCTCGGCCGGCGGCATCTCGAACTCGCCCTCGCCCGCTTCGAGCATGCCGACGAGGTCGAGGTGATCTGGCATAGCTTCGAGCTTGATCGCAACGCCCCGCGGGTCGGCACCGAGCCGGTGATCGAGGCGGTCGCCGCCAAATACGGCGTCCCGATGGAACAGATGGTCGCGCAGCACGAGTCGATGGCGGCCGCCGCGGCAGCGGTCGCGCTGGACTTCCAGTGGCGTCGCCTGGTGGCGTCCAACTCCTATGACGCCCATCGCCTCATCCACGCGGCGCGGGCCGCCGGCGTGGAGACGCCGGTCACCGACCGGATCATGCGGGCCTGGTATTCCGAGGGTGCGGCCATCGGTGATCCCGAGGTGCTCGCCGCCCTGGCCGTCGAGGGCGGGCTGGCTGCGGACGTCGTCGCCACGGTCCTGGCCGGCGACGCCCACGGCATCGACGTGCGCACCGACGAGGCGCTCGCTTCCGAGATCGGCGTCTCCGGGGTGCCGACCTTCGTGCTCGATCAGAAGTTCGCCGTCACCGGCGCCCAGCCCGTCGATGTCCTGCTCTCCGCCCTCGATCACACGTGGGCCGACCGGGGCAACCGCCCCGAAGCCAGCGCCGGCGGCTGTGGCGGCGGGTGTTGTGGTGGCGGGTGCGCGTCCGACGACGCGCTGGACGGCGAGGGGGCAGCCACCGAGTCGGCGGCCGGCGGTTGCGGCGCGAACGGCTGCGGATGCTCAGCAACCGCAGACGCGGGCTGTGACGGCGATGTCTGCGCCCCGGCGCGTTCCGACGCTGAAGCGCGCGCCGCATCCGCTCACTGAGGCGAGTCCACGGCATACGGGGCCATCGTGATCTAGCGGTGCCGCGGCCGGCCGCTGGCCCGCGGGCCGGATCGATAGCAGCGCCGCGGCCGGACAGGCCATTGCCGCGTCACCTTGCTCTCGGTCGTCCCCGACCCTCACCATGGCCTGATGCAAACCCGACCCGGGCCCGCGTTCGACCGCCTGGTTGCCGTCGTCGTCGTGGCGCTGACCTGGCTTTTCGCCGGACCGGCGACTGCGGGAATCGCCCGCACCGATGAGTTGCCCCGCTACGCCCAGCGCGTCCTCGCGGCGCCGACGAGCCCCGGCCTCGCGGCGTGGGGACTGGCCTACAACCCGGTGAGCGACGAACTCGCGGCCGGGGACTATGTCGCCAAGCAGGTCCGGCGCTACTCCCGCGCCGGCGCCTATCTCGGGGACTTCACCAACCCCGGAGGGGCCGTGCCGGGCGTGGCCTCCGCCTTGACAATCGACCCGCGCGACGGGTCCTACTACCTGGCCGTCACCGGCGCGGCGACGCAGCCGATCGACGTCGTCAAGTACTCCGCAACAGGCCGGTTCATCGCCAAGTTCGGCATCACGCAGAAGGTGGCCTGGCTCGCGGTCGACCCGAGCACCGGCGATCTGTGGATCCCGGATGCCTTCGGCGGCCGCACCACGATCAAGCGGTATGCCGTGTCCATCCCCACCGGTTCGACCACCGGCAGGCTCACGCTCAAGCTCACCATCAAGCGCCCCGGCAGCGGCCCCGGCCAGGTGCGTTGGGCGACGGGCGTGGTCACCGACCGGGCCGGCAATCTCTATGTCGCCGACACCGGCAATGTCACGGTCCACGTCTTCGGCGCCAATGGCAACTGGAAGTACGACATCGGCAACCGCACGACACTGACCGGCGACCTGCGGGGTCTCGCGCTCGATGAGAGCCTGGACCGGCTCTATGTCTCCAACTCGGCCGGCGCCACGATCGAGGCCTTTGCGCTGAGCACGCGCGCCTGGGCCGGTCGGATGGGATCCGAGGGCACCGGTCCGGGACAGTTCGTCGACGGCGCCCGTCAACTGGCGGTCGGACCCGACCACATGGTGTGGGCAGCCGACTACGGGGCAGCGACGCGTCCTCGGGTTCGGAGCGGACGGCATACCGGCAATGGTGTTTCCCGATCCGGCGCTGCCGGAGGATCCTGCGGGCCTGTCGGTTCCGCGCGGGGTGGATGTCGATCCGGCCAGCGGCGATGTGCTGGTCGTCGACTCGTTCGGCCAGCACGTCCTGCGGTACGCCGCTGACGGCACCCTCCTTGCCCGCGCCGGCCGGCGCGGCTCCGCACCGCCGGATGGAATGAACTACCCCAAGGCGGTCGCGGTCGATCCCGCGACGGGGAACGTGTGGGTGAGCAGCTACGAGGGGCAGCCCTTCGTCCTCGGTTACTCGGCGGATCTGACGACCGGCCAGGGCCAGATCATGACGCCGCGTTTCACGGCTGACATCGAGATCTCGGGTGGCCTTCTCTACACCGTGCAGACCAGTCCGGCCGCGGTGCGCGTCTACGACCTGACGAGCAAAGCGCTTGTGCGCCAATGGGCTTCGACGGTCGCCCGCCTGGCCGCCGTGGCCGTGGATCCGGCCACCGGCGACATCTGGCTGGGCAGCGAGAGCGCGCGGTCGCTGACGATCCTGTCGCCGTCGGGGGCCGCGACGACCGTGGCCCTGGGCGGCGTGGCCTGGGGCATCAGCATCCGCGGCGATCGGGTGTTCGTCAGCGACGGAGCGGCCGGCGTGGTGCGCGTGCTCGACCGGCTCACGCGCACCGAGGTCGCGACCATCGGGGGCCCGGGCACGACCTTCGGCAAGCTCGGCGGACCGGCCGGGCTGGCCGTCGATCCGGCCGGCAATCTCTATGTGGCCGAACAGAAGAACGGCCGGATCACGGTCTTCGGGCAGGCGCCGCCAGTGCGGGCGAACGTGCCCTCCGTCGTCATCGAGCCAGGCCTGGGCAGCGGCGTGCAACCCGTCGTCTCCGGAAGCGCCGGGGCCGGCGCGGGCATCGCCTTCGTCGAGGTGCAGGTCCGTGACACCCTCACCGGGCAGTACTTCGACACGCAGCGCAACCGCTGGTCGACGACTGCCGCGTGGAACCGGGCCGTCGTCTGGGGGGACATCACGGCGCCGTCGTGGCGCGTGACGGTTCAGTTGCCACTTCCCGCCTCCGGCACGTATGACGTGTCCGCCCGCCCCGTCGACCGCGCCGGCGTGCTCTCCTCGGCATCGCAGGCCACGCTGAAGCGGACATGAGGACACCCCGCGTACCTGGAAGAGCTCACTGACCCTTGCTGCATTCCTGCCCTGGGGGAGTTGGGTGAGGTACCACCACGCGGGGTGCCTGTGCCAAGTGTAGGCGACGCCTTCGGGCGCCCGGGACCAGCCGGACGCCGGGACGAACGCCCGGGACTCGGATCAGATGTCGGTGATGCCGCGATAGCGCCCACCGGCGTGGGCGCGCAGCAGCCCGTCGACTGCAGCGAGGCTGCTGGTGGCCAGGCGATCGCGGTGCGTGTA
>NZ_DAOQZV010000215.1:0-5464 GCF_035343835.1 Nostocoides sp.
CGAGCTGCGCGCCGCGCAGGCGAGCGCTCAGGACGAGTTGGCCGCGCTGACCGACGAGGTCCACCGCGACGAGGTGGCCCGCGCCGCCCAGCAGGCTCGGGTGGAGCAACTGCGCGCCAAGGCCGTCGACGAACTCGGCATCGACCCGGACGTGCTCGTCGAGGACTTCGGCCCGCATCACCTCGTGCCCGTCTTCGTGCCGGACGGGGCCGAGCCGGTGGCCCCGCTGGCATACGTCCGCGAGGAGCAGGAGAAGCGGTTGCGGCGTGCCGACCGCGGCCTGCGCGAACTGGGGCGGATCAACCCGCTGGCACTGGAGGAGTTCGCGGCACTGGAGGAGCGGCACGGGTTCTTGACCAAGCAGATGGAGGATCTCAAGGCCTCCAAACGCGACCTGCTCGACATCGTGCGTGAGGTCGACCAGCGGGTCGAGGAAGTCTTCACGGCGGCCTACCACGACACGGCGGAGCAGTTCGAGCGGGTTTTCGCCCGGCTTTTCCCGGGCGGTGAGGGCCGGCTGTCGTTGACCGACCCCTCGGACATGCTGACCACCGGGATCGAAGTAGAGGCGCGTCCGCCCGGCAAGAAGATCAAGCGCCTGTCGCTGCTCTCCGGTGGCGAACGCTCGCTCGTCGCGGTGGCTCTTCTGGTCGCGATCTTCAAGGCCCGGCCGAGCCCGTTCTACATCATGGACGAGGTCGAGGCCGCCCTCGACGACACCAACCTCGGGCGTCTGATCACGCTATTTGACGAATTGCGCGCCTCGAGCCAGTTGATCGTCATCACCCACCAGAAGCGCACGATGGAGGTCGCCGACGCCCTCTACGGCGTCTCGATGCGCGGCGACGGCGTGACGGCCGTGGTCTCGCAGCGAATGCGGACCGGCGCCGACGCGGAGTGACGGCGTCCATCCGACGCTTCCGGGTGTGTCGGAAACCCGCCGTATGAAGGCAGCTCCCAAGTTGCACTGCCTCCCGGGGTCGTGACTAGCCTCGGTGCCCGAGCCCCTGCACTGGGCTGGGGTGAGAGAGGGGAATCTCATGAACACGTTCAAGCGCGCCGCCATCGGTGTCGCCGCGGCCGGCATGCTCGCTGCCGGGCTGCCCACCGCCGCCAACGCGGCTCCGGCGGGGGCTCAGGCTCCAGCGACCTGCTACGGCAAGGCCAACAAGCCGTTCATCGTCGGCGGCGTCGGCAGCACCGCCAAGGGCGCGGGCGTCATCTACTGCGCCGGTGGCACCGTCTTGATCCGCGGCTCGGTCACCCTGCAGAAGCAGGTCAACGGCATCTGGCGCAACCAGGGCTACCCGACCGTCAAGACCGCCTACGTCGGCTACCGCAACGTCCAGTTCCCGGACACCAACCCGGCCTCGCCGGGCGTCTGGCGGACGGCCGCCACCTTCACCATCGTCTCGAACGGCCAGACCCGCACGTTCTTCAGTGCCCAGGTGCGCTTCGTGCCGGCACGCCACGGCGTCACCGTCTGACCTATCGCGTCACGAACGGGTCCGTCCGGCACTCGCCGGGCGGACCTTTTCGCGTCCCCGGCGGGTGGCCGACGCCGGGAAGGAGGGGTGGCCGGACGGCATACGTCGTCGGTCCTGTGTGATGCGGACGCGCCCGGGGGGCGACGAAGCCGCGGCGCCGGCGACGCGTGTCGATTTGGGCCGCCCGTATGCCGTTTGAGACCCTTGACATCATGCTGATCGTCCTGATCCCGGTCCTGATCGCCGTCCTGGTCTCGCTTCTCGTGCTTGCACTCGTTGTCGTGCCGGCGCGCCGCGAGGGGCGCATCGTGCTCACTCCGCGGGGCGAAGAGGTCGCTCAGAAGGTGAAGGCAGGGACCGACGCGGCTGCCGCGCGCACCGGCGAACTGGTTGCCGGCGCGGCCGCCAGGATCCGATCCAGCGAGACCAAGGCCACCGGCGAGACCAAGGCCTGACCCTCACCTCGCCGGCTGCCGAGCGGATCGCTGGCCAGACGACCATGAAAAGGTGAACGCGTGATCGATCAGTTGTGGGAATGGCTCGTCATCGCGGGCGCCCTCGCCGTCGTCCTCGTCGGCCTGGTGGTCGGGTTCCTGCGCCCGGGCCGGCGCGGTCGCACCCCGACCCTTCCCCCGACGTCCACACCTCCTCCGACCCAGCCCATTCCGACGCAGCCCACCCCCGCGGATCCTGGGGGCGGCGTGGATACGCTGCCCCCGCGCGGCACGCCTCCAGAGGCCGACGAGAGCGATGTCCTGCTCGAGGAGCCGGTCACCCCGACCCTCGAACGCCCGGAAACGGCCGTCGGCCGCCTCCAGCGCCTGCGGGCGCGGCTGGCGCGGTCCAACACCGCCCTCGGCAAGGGCCTGCTCGCCCTTCTCACCAGAGGCGGCCTGGACGACGCGGCCTGGGAAGAGGTCGAGGACACCCTCCTCGCCGCCGACCTGGGCATCGACGCGACCAATGAACTCGTCGAGCAACTACGCACCGAGGTCAAGGTGCACGGCACCTCGGACGAGGCGACCGTGCGCGGCTGGTTGCGCACCGACCTGCTGCGCCTCGTCGACCCCGGTATGAATCGCGCGCTCGCCTCTGCCCGCGTCGACGGCCGGCCCGCGGTCGTCCTGGTCGTCGGCGTCAATGGCACCGGGAAGACCACCACCGTCGGCAAGCTCGCCCGCGTGCTGGTCGCCGAGGACAAGGACGTGCTGCTCGGTGCGGCCGACACCTTCCGGGCCGCCGCCGCCGACCAGCTCGAGACCTGGGGGGCGCGCGTGGGCGTGCCCACGGTCCGCTCGCACAAGGACGGCGCCGACCCCGCCGCCGTCGCCTTCGACGCGGTCAAGGCCGGCATCGAACTCGAAGCCGATGTCGTCCTGCTCGACACCGCCGGTCGCCTGCACAACAAGGCCAACCTGATGGACGAGCTCGGCAAGATCAAGCGGGTCGTCGAGAAGCAGTCACCGATCGATGAGGTCCTGCTCGTCCTGGACGCGACGACCGGCCAGAACGGCCTGCGCCAGGCGGAGGTCTTTGCCCAGGTCGTGGGCATCACCGGCATCGTGCTGACCAAGCTCGACGGAACCGCCAAGGGCGGCATCGTCGTCGCCGTCCAGCGCGAGCTCGGGGTTCCGGTCAAGCTGGTCGGGCTGGGGGAGGGCCCGGACGACCTGGCGCCCTTCGACCCCGAGGCCTTCGTCGACGCGATCCTGGCCTGAGCCTGCCCGACCCGCCCCCGCGCGCCTGCGGGGCGCCTGCTCGGACCCAACTGCCATACTGCGCGGGACATTGGGGGAGCACGCTGTGGAGAAGTCGGGTAGGTCGCTCAGACAGGCCCCGCCGCGGGGGCGGGTGAGTCGGACCCCGCCGATGGCACCGACGGCCAAGACCCAGCGGCTGCGGCCGGCGGCGAAGGCCTGGCGGGCCGCCGCGGTGGTCGCGATGACCGTCCTCTTCCTGGGCGGGACCACCGTCGGTGACGATGACTGGTGGCCGTTCTCACCGTGGCGGATGTTCTCCACATCCACCTCGCCCAATGGTGCGGTCCGCTCGACCTTTATCCAGGTGCGCACCGCCAATGCGCCCGAGATGTGGGCGCAGGCGCCGATCAACCCCGACAGTGTCGGCCTCAACCGCGCCGAGGTGGAGGGCAATCTCGACCGGATCGCGCGCGACCCGGCCATGCTCGGCACGCTCGCGGCGAGCCACGCGAAGCTGCGCCCGCACGAGGCGGCGTGGATCGGCATACGGGTGCTGATCCGCAACTATGCGCTCAAGGGCGGCGGCCCGACCGGCGAGTACCGCGACGACCTCGTCGCCGAATGGGCGGCGCCATGACGCGCTGGCTCTTCACCGCGATGCCGCTCGGCCGGCTGGCGATCTTCCGCACACTCGTCTATCTCTATGTCGTCATCGACGTGCTCTGGCTGCAGACCAGCGGCTGGTATCACGGCTATGTCGACCCGATCTGGTACGAACCCTTGCGGTTGGGGCAGCTTTTCCATCTGCCGGCGGCGACCGTCGTGCTCGTCCAGACGCTCAAATGGGGGTCGGTCGCCGCGGCGCTCGTCGCCGCGACTGGCCGCCTTCCGCGCCTGGCCGGCACCGTCGTGGCGGTGTGCTGGATCTGGTATATGTACGTCGCCTACGCCTATGGCAAGGTCGACCACGACCGCGGGGACTTCATCGTCGCCCTGCTCCTTCTGCCGACGGTCGGCAGCGCCTATTGGCGCGATCGGCGCCTGAGCGAGGCGGCCGGCTTCGTGCTGCGGGCCGCGCAGCTCGCGGCGATTGCCACCTATTTCCTCTCGGCCTGGGCGAAGGTGCGCTTCGGGGGCTGGGAGTGGGTCAACTCCGCAACCATGGCCCGCGCGGTGGTGCGCCGCGGGACGCCGTGGGTGAAGTGGCTGCTCGACGTCCCCGAGTTGCTGCACCTGACGCAATGGGGGTTGTTCGTCGCCGAGATGAGCTCGCCGCTGATCTTTGTCGTCCCGGAGAAGTGGCGTCGCCGCATGGTGATGGGCTGGTTCGCCTTTCACGCCGTGACCTATGCCTCGATCACCATCGCCTTCTGGCCGCACCTGGTGATGATGCTCGCCTTCCTGCCCCTGGAGACGTATGCCGATCGCTTCCGTTCCTGGTGGCTGACCCGCCGCTCCGGTCGGGTCGGCGTCGTCGCGGGCGAGGTGGCAGCGGGCGAGGCGGCAGCGGGCGAACGAATGCCCGAGGCAGCAGCGGACGGGGGCGCACGGTGAGCCGCATGCTGCCTCCATCCGGTGAGCCCAGAGGGGCGGACCCCCGGCTTGCAGAACTCCCGGCGGAGGTGCAGGTCTATCTCGATGCGGTCAGCGCCGAGGTCCAGGCGGCTTTTGAGGACGACCTGCTCGGGGTCTGGCTGATCGGCAGCGCGGCGCAATGGGCCTATGAGCCGGGGACCAGTGACCTCGATGTCCTGGCCGTCACGGGTTCCCGGCACCCGGAATCGTTGCGCCGAACACTCGGCGAACGGGTCCGTCACCCGGCGCTCGAGTGCCCAGCCGTGGGGCTGGAGTTCGTCGTCTATGCCCGGCCCGACGTGGTCGATCTCGCCGACCCGGTCCGCTTCGCGCTCAATGTCAACGGCGGGCGGAGCCGGGATGACCTACTGGCCCTCGGCCCGGACGACGGCCCCGGGTGGTGGGCCGTGCTCGATCTGGCCGCGGCGCGCGTGGTCGGTGTCCCGCTGCACGGACCGGCGCCGGACGTGGTGATCCCAGCCGTCCCCGCTGCCCGGCTGCGAGCGGCCGTGGCCGAGTCGCAGGCGTGGCACGACCGCGACGACGCCACCTCGACCAATCGCGCCCTCAATATCGCCCGCCTGATCGTTCTGCTCACCGACGGGCGCTGGCTGTCCAAATCCGCCGGCGCAACGGCTCTCGCCGATGCCGAGCCTGACCTGGCGCCGACCCTGAACGCGGCGCTCGCGGCGCGGGCCACCG